>DATNIT010000068.1:0-13297 GCA_035604335.1 Allostellaceae bacterium
GCACCCTCAACATCTACGGACCGTTCAAGAACCCAGAACCGCTCCATCAGAAATGCACGGGCACGCGCTTCGCCGAGGCCCCCATTCTCCATTGCTTTCAGCCAAGGCGCGGCTTCCGACATCCCAACTCCCGAAATGTTCGACGGGCTTAGCCCGCTACTGAACCATCCTACACCTATGCTTAGCAGTCGGAGTTGAGTTATGGCAGCACTCTCTTTGGCGGCCGCTCGGACGACTGAAACGCGCAGGAGCAACCCTGCTCCGCAACGAGCGCACCACCGGCAATGACCTGAATCAGCGACCGCGCCGGAACCGTTGCGCTCGACGTCAGCTTCCGGCGCTCTCGATCTCAAGAGCGGCCAGTCTGCATTCGGCCAAACTCGGTTCCTCCCGAGCGCATGCACGAATGACCGGTATTGGCAACTTGCGACGAAATGAGTGAGTAAGGGTGAGTCCGCTTCCGATCGCGTGCCGGACGTTCTTGTCGAGTCGAGAACACACTGGCCTCGATTTGAGAAAATGAAGCCTGCAATCCGATCCTTTACGTAGGTCCGCGGTTGAGGTTCGGACGCTGCGTGTCGATGCACTGGCGCGTCGGCGCACTAGATGGCTGATGGCCGAGATCCATCCGTAGTTGCTCGCTGCGAAGTCGGATGTGTTGAGAGGAGGATTTGGTCGCAATCATCGTGCAATGCGGCGCTCACCCATCGACCATAATCTGGCGAACGATGCGAGCAGCACCGCGCCAACGAGCACCGGGCTCAGGACCCAACTTGTCGGCAGTCCCCACCCGGCAACCAGGAACGCATCAATGCCGGCGGGGGGATGCATGGCGCGTAACGCCAGCATCAAGAAGGCCGCCAACCCTACACCAACTCCGCTTGCAGTTTCGCCTGAGCCGAGGCACCACAGCGCAGCGAGCCCGGCAACGCACGACGCGAGATGCCCGACGATGACTGCGTAGGGCCGCGCCGGTTCGCTGTCAGGCAATGACATCGTCAAGACGATCGAGGTGACAAACGGAATCCGCGCCAGCGGCTCCTGCGCGATGTGCGCGAGAAGTTCCATAACGCCGATCGCCAACCCTGTGCCGAGGGCGCGATACAGCCAAACAGCGATCTGAACCAATCCCATCCTCCGCTGATTGGGGTCACTTTGGCGAACAACACGATGCGGATTACTCGGGCTCTGCTGAGCCGCAATCGGAATCCCATTGCAGTCGGTGGAGGATGCCGGAGGACCATGCGATGGACTAGAGAATCGCGTCGAGGTGCTGTGAGGAGATGAACCGGTCGTGGTGAGGAGTGACATTGATAGCTCGGCTAGAAGCGTCCCGCGGGGGCCGTCAGGCTGTTTCCGCGCGTCCGCGGATTGGCAATATTTTGGCGCCAGCCTCCGCTCCTTTCATCGCCGAGGCGATGCGCGCGGCCGTGCGATTGGCGAGTGCGCGCAACGGGTCATCGGATAAGTGGGCATAAACCTCGGTGGTCCGGCTTTGCCGGTGGCCCAACACCTTGCCGACCATGTAAAGCGTGGCGCCATCAGCAACCGCGAAGGACGCAAAACTATGGCGTAGATCGTGCAGCCTGAGATCGGGGAAGCCGGCCCGCGTGCGTACCCTCTTCCAGGCCTTTTGCAGACCGACGAAATGGCCCGTGCCAGACGCGGCTGGGATCACCCAAGACGACACCTGCGGTATTTCCGCCAGCAGTTCCAGGGCCGCGGCGGCAAGCGGCACCGTCTTGGCGCCCGTCTTGGAATCCGGAAGGTTGAGGCAGCCGCGGTCAAAATCGATATATTCCCACTTGAGCGTCAATATCTCGCCCTTCCGGCAGCCCGTGAGCAGCAGCAAACGAATTGCCGCCAGGGCGGCCGGGCTCACCATCCGTTCGGCGCGAAGCGCGTTGAGTGTGTCGGCAAGCCGCGAAACCTCGGATTCTGACAGAAAGCGTACCTTCTTTTCACCCTTGAAGGGCCGCACGCCCTTGGCTGGATTCGTTTCCAGGGCGCCGCGTGCGACGCCGAATTGCAGCATAGCCGCGAGCACCGCCAACGTGCGCGCGGCTATGCCCTTGCCCCCTTCGACGATAGCGCGCCCTCGGAAGCCGGTCTTGATATCCGTGGCTGATTTGCCTTTGGCTATATCGGTCTGAAACCTTGCCACGTCGGCTGGGGTCAATCCCTTCGCCAGTTTGCGGCCGAGAAGCGGGACGATGTGCCGCTCTATGTTGGAGCGGTCGGTTACCCAACTCGATAGCTTCTTGTTGGGCTTTTCAGCCGGCCCGTCCCTCAAGTAGAGGTCTGCTAGCTCGGTGACGGTCATCGACTTGCGTGCAGCATGGCGGTCCGCCGATGGATCGCCACCCTTTCTTACCTGCCCGAGCTTGTCGGCCGCGAGCTCGCGCGCTTCGTCCGGTGTCAATTCACCAACGCGGCCGAGCACCAGACGGCGAGTGCGGCCTTGTTCGTTGCGATACTGCACAAAGTAGGATGCGGCGCCGGTGGATTTCACCCGCAGCCCGAAACCTTTCAGGGCACCGTCGCCGGCATCCCACTTGAACACGTCGCGGCCGGGTTCGGGGCGCAGCGCATCGACAAGACGCTTCGTGATCTTCGGCATGGAAATCTCGCTTTGAGTCGGGGAAGCACCGGGGAAGCAGACGGCGGTAATTCAGGGCCAATTACGGGAATGTCTATCGCACTAAATTAACGGCAAAAAACTGCGGCGTACAGCGCTTTTCCAACCTCAATAAAATCCGGGGAAGCAGTGGAAAATGATTGTCCACCACAATGGCATTGCGGAGGTCCGGGGTTCGAACCCCCGTGGCTCCACCAATTCGAACCAAGGGCCCTGACCGGGAACGGCAGGGCCCTTGTGCTATGGCCGGGGCTCACCTTTGCTTCCGGCGCGGGCGACAGCGACCGCTTCGCCCGGTCCGTCCGTTCCGAACGGAACCGAGGCTGAAACACCGGGATGGTCCTTGGGTTCCCAGAGCGCCGGCGCCGCCGCGCCGATCCGGAGTCTCCGGGCCGAAAAAGCTACGCCCCGTGTTGATCGGAGATGAGCTCCTCGATCTTGATCCGGGCGATGCCGCACCGGGTGATTCCCAGCGCGGTGGCGGCATCCATGGAAAGATCGATAATCCGCGACATTTTGCGCCGGACGTTCGGACCGCGATCGTTGATCCGGACCTTCGCCACCTGACCGTTTCCCAAATTGGTCACGCGAACGATGGTGCCGAATGGAAGCGATCGATGTGCCGCGGTCAGTCCGTGCCGAGCCAGACGCTCGCCGCTGGCGGTCTCGTGCCCGACGGCGCGCCCACCGTAGCACGTTGCGATACCGGTTTGGGAGAAGACCGGTTGCTCGACGCGAAAAGGCTCCGTCGAGGCCACTTCCTCGCCGGCCGCTGGTGCCGCAAGACCGCCCATCGTCGCTAGCAACAGCAGAAATCGCCCGTATCGCATTGAGCCTCTTCCACGCAGCCATGATGTTCTGGGACCAGATCCGCCGTCCCGCGCTTGCTCCTCGTCGGGGAGCGCCTTCAGCCGCTGCCCCTGGATAGCGTCTGAGCGCCGTGAGCGCAATCACTCCTAGGAGATGGGGCTCTCGCGCCGATGTGGGCAGAAGAGGGCCAGATCGAGGCTTTTTTCAGACGGTCTTGATCTCGGGGCGTGCGGCAATCAGGTTGCGCGAAGCCGCCGGAATTTCGATCGGAGGATAGCCGTTGATGCATGCGGCCGGTGGCCGCCAACGGACTCACTACGGTCGGCACTGCCGCTTTGGCGAGGCGACGGGAGCGTTGCGATGCTTTACATGGCCAGGACAGCACATCTTCAAGCGGACGAGAGCATCCGCTGCGAGGGCGTGTCGGAGGCCGACCCTGAGGCGAAGCCGTGGGCCATTCTGGCGTTGACCGGTAGTGATCCCGGCTGGCGGCTGGTCGGCACTTACTCCAGCGAGACCGCGGCCCTCACCGCGCGGCGACGGTTGAGCCGCCGCTTGGGCTCGGCGACGAACGCGGCGGCGGCTCGGGTGTAAGGGCGGGGGGTCTGGGCCGGCATCCAGCCTTACTGACATAGATCAAGGCACAAACCGTCGAAGCGCTTAGCCTATCCTCGCACTTAGGGAGAGGCCTATGCAGCTTCCGCTACAGATCACTTTTCGAAAGATGGACACGTCGCCCTCCGTGGAGGCGCATATCCGCGAGCGGGCCGAGGCTCTGGAGAAATATTTCGACAGGATCACGGGTTGTCGCGTCGTCGTGGAGCAGAGCGCCCGGCGCCAGCGCAAGGGCAAGCTGTACCATATCCGCGTCGATGTCACGGTTCCCGGACGAGAGATCGTGGTCAAGCGCGATCCGCCCGAGCACCACGCCCATGAGGACATCCTGGTCGCGGTCCGTGATGCCTTCGATGCCGTGCGGCGCCAGCTCGAGGACCACGCCCGCAAAGGCCGCGGCGAAACCAAGGTCCACGAGGAGCCGAGCCATGGGCGCATCGCTCGGCTCTTCGCGGACGAAGGCTACGGCTTCATCCGGTCGAGCGGCGGTGACGAGATCTATATGCACAAGAACGCCGTAATCGGCGGGGGGTTCGACGCGCTCTCGGAAGGCGACGAGGTTCGCTACGTCGTCCACGAGCGCGAGGGGGAAAAGGGCTTGCAAGCCAGTTCGGTGGTCCCGATCGGGAAGCACCACCTCGGGCCCTGAACGTCAGTCGTTGCGCGGGCACCCGCTCGATAGCATAGAGGCCGTCCCAAGGACGGCCTCTGATTACCTGCGGTCGACGAAATGCCTTACGAGCGCTGCGCCGTCTTGGCGCCGTTCTTCGCGAAAGAGGTCATCTCGTCGAGACTCTCGTTGAAGCGCTTGTTCAGCAGCTGAAACGCCTGCGCCTGAGTCTTTCCCGCGAGCTCGACCGGCTCGCGGCTGTTGCTCACGCCCTTGGTCAGCCTTATTGACGGTGGTTGGCGCTGCCGCGGGAGGCTCGATCAGTCAAGCCTCACCGTGGCTCGACTGGCGCGCGAGCGCTCAAGATTGCGCTCTCGGCGATATGGGCGAGGGTCGGTGCCGGCGTGGCTCTGGACACATGGCCCGGGAGCTGGAGGTGCTCGGCTCGTCCCGCCGCGGAACCATCGCTCGCGGCGTCGTGCAGCTCCGCCTGGCTGGCGTTACTCAGCACCAAAGCCGCGACGTCGGGCCAAGGGACAAGCAACTCAAGGAACCCGAGGCCGATCAAAATGGGCAGCAAGCGCCACATCGGCGATCTCACACTATGCGGGTCATGACGGCGAAGCCCCGATCAAGGGCCTCGGCGAAGAACGGTACAATTTGAGAAAACATTGACATATCGGCGCCTCCTGCACCCCAGCGCGCGGGGGGACTCGGCGCCGGGTGAGCGGCAGCAGACATTTTAGCAGAGCGCGGGTTAAGGTAGTCCTTACGCGAGCCGCGCCGGTCCGCGATTCACGCGAAGCGGGAGCTATTTCTCGTCGTCATGCGTTTCCGCGCGCGGGGGGCGTAGCGCGAGCGATGCCGAGTTAGGGCGGTAGCTCGAATAGGAACCGCCGCGTGATCCGGGTCTCTCATCTCTGGCCCTGCCTGTGGGTGGTGGCCAAGAGCCGCGCCGTGGCCTTCACCGCCTCGACGCGATTGCCCACGTTCAGTTTGCGGAGGATGTGCCGAAGATGCAGCTGGACCGTGAATTCGTGAAGATGGAGCGCGCGTGCAATCTCTTTGTCGGCTCGTCCGGCAGCTAAAAGAGACAGAATCTCCAGCTCGCGTGTCGTCAAGCCCGAGATCCGGGAGTTACCCTGCATTGGTTGACGGTCTTAGGCCGCTGTCGCGCGCGCCGGGCTCGTTTGCGCGTCGCGCAAGATCAGGTCGGAAGCCTTCTCGCCGATCATGATCGCGGCGGCGTTGGTGTTGCCGGAGACCACCGTGGGCATCACCGAGGCGTCCGCCACGCGCAGGCGCCCGACTCCTTTCACGCGCAGCTCGGGGTCGACCACCGCTGCCTCGTCGACGCCCATGCGGCAGCTGCTGGTGGGATGGAAGATCGTGGTGCCGCGCGCTCGCACGAAGGCGAGCAGGTCGGCGTCGCTGGAGACGCCCGGCCCGGGATCGCTCTCCTCCGCGACATAGGGCTTGAGAGCGGGCGCGCCCATGATCCGGCGCAGGAGCCGAAGGCCTTCGACCATGGTGCGCTTGTCGCCCTCGGTCGAGAGGTAGTTGAGTTTGATCTCCGGCGCCTCCGCGGGATCGGCGCTCTTGATGCGGAGCGTGCCGCGGCTCTCGGGCCGAAGCTGGCAGATCGACGCCGTCATGCCCGGCCACGGATGCAGCGAGCCGCCGGGCTTGTCGGCGCTGAACAGCAGAAGATGCGCCTGCACGTCGGGACTCGCGAGCCGCGGGTCCGTGCGGAAGAAACCGCCGGCATAGCCCGCGCTCACCGCCAGCGGACCCTTGCGGAAGAGGATGTAGCGCAGCCCCGCCCACATTTTTCGGTCGAAGCGGTTCACCACGTCGTTGAGCGTGATCGGCCGCGTGACGCGATAAAGGAACCGCGCCTGCAAATGGTCCTGCAGATCGACGCCGACGCCGGGGATGTCGCGCAGCACCGCAATGCCGTGCTGGCGCAGCAGTGCCGCGGGTCCGAGCCCTGAGAGCTGTAGGATTTGCGGCGAGCCGAAGGCGCCGGCCGCAAGGATCACCTCGCCGCGCGCGCGGGCGCTGATGGTACGACCGTGCTGGCGATACGCCACGCCCACGGCGACGCCGCCCTCCATAACCACGCGCTCGGTCAATGCGCCAGTCGCCACCGCGAGATTGGCGCGCGCCCGTGCGGGCTTGAGGTAAGCGCGCGCCGTGCTCCAGCGCCGCCCGTTCCGCATGGTGGTCTGGAAATAGCCGGCGCCCTCTTGCGTCGCGCCGTTGAAATCGTCGTTTCGGGGAATGCCGACTTCTTGCGCGGCGCGGATGAAGGCCTCGCAAACCTCGTGCGGCTCGACCTGATCGGATACCGATAGCGGGCCTGCCGCGCCGTGGAACTCGTCCGACCCGCGGCACTGCGCCTCGGATTTCTTGAAATAGGGCAGCACGTCCTCGTAGCTCCAGCCGACATTGCCGAGCTGGCGCCAGTGATCGAAATCCTGCCGCTGGCCGCGAATGTAGAGGAGCCCGTTGATCGAGCTCGAGCCGCCCAGCACTTTGCCGCGCGGCTGCATGATCTGGCGGTTATTGAGCTCGGGCTCGGGTGCGCTCTGATAGAGCCAGTTCACCCGCGCGTCCGTGAACAGCTTGCCGTAGCCGATGGGGACGTGGATCCAGAAGTGCCGATCCTCGCCGCCGGCCTCCAGCAGCAGCACGCGGTGTTTCCCGGATGCGCTGAGCCGATCCGCCAGCACGCACCCAGCCGACCCCGCGCCCACCACGATGAAATCGTACGTCTCCGGCTCGGCCATTGCGCCCCCTCCCTGATCTTGCGCAGCGAGTGAACTCTAGCCCTCCCCCGGCGACAGCGCACCAGTTGAGCTTCCCGCCGCACTTGAGCGGCGAGGCGCTCGCCTACAGGGTGCCTGCGCGGACGGTGGCGCCGGTCTTACTTGGCTCGCTTCCACACCAGCTCGGCGGATCCACCGCCCGAGGCGGCGGCAACTTGCCAGGTCAACCGGTCGCCGCTGAGGGAGAACGGCCGAGTTTGATCGGTGCCGTCCCAGTTGGCGAACGAGCAGGCCTCGATGTGGATCGCGATCGCGTGCTCCTTCGCGCTGACCGAATATGTGCCGTAGAACGCGTTGCTCCCCTGCACCTCGGCCTTGTTCTCGTCCGGCGAGCCGTCCGCGCGGTTGTTGGAAGCTAATTTCCGGCGCGCGTCGCCGGCCAGCATGAGCACGATGTGGCCGCTGTGGTCGAGCATCATGACGCCCTTGGTATTGCCGCCGAAGGCGTCGAACGTGCTGCCGGAGGCGCAATTGTTGACGTTCGAGACGAGCGTCCAGGTCCCTGCCAGCTTTCTCTGGAGCGCCGAGGTCGCGGCGAGCGAACAATTGCTCGCCGTCGCCGGGATGATTTCATCACGACGGCGGCGAAAGCCCAGGTCGGTCTGCTCGCCCTCCGGCCCGCTCCCTACCGCTCCAGCGCGAACCTCCGCGCGTGCTCAGGAATCGGTACGTCGGCAGTAAGCCGCGGGTCGGGCTCGGGCGGGCCCGAGGTCATCTTCAACGGCAGCACGCCCGCCCAGATCGGGAGCGCGTAGTCCTCCTCGTCGTCCTTCGGCGGACCCGTGCGGACCTTGGCCGAGACCTCGCTGAGCTTCATCGAGAGCACGGTGGTGCCTTTGAGCTCCTGGCTCGTCACCGGTCTCAGCGTCGCCCAGCGGCCCGGCGTCACCTGCTCGACGAAAGCCTTGAGCGCTTGCTCCTTGTGCTGCGCGTCGGTGATCACCTCGGCCTTGCCGAAGGCCATCACAGCGCGATAGTTGATCGAGCTGTGGAAGCCCGAGCGCGCGAGCACGAGACCGTCGACGTGGGTGACGGTGAGGCACACTTTGATGCCCTTCGAGATCGTGCGGAGCATCCGGCTCGCCGAGGAGCCGTGCCAATAGACCCGGTCGCCTTCGCGCCAATAGGAGGTCGGCGTCACATAGGGCTGATCGTCGATGAGGTAGCCGACGTGGCAGATGAAGCCCGCATCGAGGATCGCGTAGACGGTCTCGCGGTCGTAGTGGCCGCGCTCGTGCAGGCGCTTGACCCGGGTTTTCTCGGTCGGCGTGAAGTCGTGCGCTGCTGCTTCGTTGGCCATCGGATGCTCCTAAAGGTTCTGCCGCGCACTATGGCCCCGGACTGGACCGGCCAGTAGCTCCGCTCTGAGATATCTGATAAGTCCAGTTGCGGAGGTCCCGATGGTGTCCCGCCCGATCTCACCGCTCTGGAACAGCCTGGCGCTCGACCGCGCCGCCGCGCGGTCCCTGCAGGATCAGATTGTGGAGTATTTCCGCGCGGCGGTCCTGGGCGGCCGCTTGAAGGCGGGAACGCGCGTGCCGTCCTCGCGGGTGCTGGCCGCCGACCACGGCGTCGCCCGTATCACGGCGGTGCAGGCCTACGAGCGGCTGGTGGCCGAGGGCTATCTCGCCTCGCGGCCGGGATCGGGCCTGTTTGTGGCCGAGAGCCAGCCGGAGCGGCCGGTCAGGCCCTCGGCTGCCGCGCTCCGGCGCTCTCGCGTGCGGCCCCGCCTGCCCGCGCTCAAGCGGTCGGTCCCCGCCCTGGCGATGCCACCGAGGCCCGACGAGCGCTTGCCGCTCTCGACCGGTATTCCCGCCCTCGACCATTTTCCGTGGAGCGACTGGGCGCGGATCACCGCGCGGCTCCATCGCGATCGGCCGCTCGACGCGCTCGGTCACGGCGATCCCCAGGGCGAGCGGGAGCTGCGCGAGGCGATCGCGCAGTATCTGGGCGCCGCCCGCGGCATCGCCTGCGCCGCTGAGCAGATCCTGGTGGTGGCGGGCTCGCAGCAGGGTATCGACCTGACGGCGCGCGCCCTCGCACGACCCGGCGACGCGATCTGGATCGAGGAGCCCGGCTATCCCATCGGCCGCGCGGCGCTGCAGGCCGCCGCTCTCGAGCGCGTGCCGGTGCCGGTCGATTCCGAGGGGATCGATGTCGCCGCCGGCGCGCGTCTCGCGCCCGCGGCGCGCCTGGCGCTGGTCACGCCCTCGCACCACTATCCGCTCGGGTTCACCATGAGCCTGCGGCGCCGTCTGGCGCTGCTCGACTGGGCCGAGAGCGCGAATGCCTGGATCCTCGAGGACGATTACGACGGCGAGTACCGTTATAGCGGCCGGCCGCTGGCGCCGCTCTACACCCTCGACCGCGGTCATCGCGTGCTCTATCTCGGCACGTTCAGCAAGGTGCTGGCGCCCGGTCTACGGCTCGGCTACCTCGTGGTGCCCGCGGGAGCGGTGGATGCCTTCGCGGCGCTGAAGGCCGCGTCCGACCGCCACGCCCCGAGCCTCACGCAACGCGTCCTCGCGCGGTTCATCGAAGAGGGCCGCCTCGCCGCCCATCTCCGGCGGATGCGCGTGCTCTACGCAAGCCGCCGCCGGGCGCTGCTGGACGCGCTCGAGGGCGAGGCCGCGGGACTGCTGCGCGCGTCCGGCACGCCCGAGGCGGGTCTCCATCTGGTGGCGCGGCTCATGGTTCCCGCGGACGACGTGGCGGCGAGCCGGCGCGCGCTGGAGAAACGGGTCTTTGCGGCGCCGCTCTCGACCTACTACGCCGGCGCGCAGCGGGAGCGCGGCTTCGTGCTGGGGTTTGCGAATACGCGGGAGGACCGTATGGCGCCAGCGGTCCGCCACCTGGTCGGGGCGATCGCGGAAACCAAGCCCCGCACCCTCAGCAGCAAAGCCGGGACGCGAGAGAATTCAGGTACTTGGCGGCGCATGGCTTGATTGCGGCCCGCGTCGTTCCCAAATACCAACGGTGAGGTGGGGCCGTTGCCCGTCTCGCTTTCCTGGGGCGCCAATCGGGCCCCGAACCGTCTGCTCGCTCCGCTTGAGGAGGAGGCTCGATGTCCCGGCTCACCGTCTTCAATTCCCCTCTGCTCTTGGGCTTCGATCATTTCGAGCGGGTGCTCGATCGCGTCACCAAGGCCCAGGCCGACGGCTATCCGCCCTACAACGTGGAGCAGACCGGCGAGCAATCGCTGCGTTTGACCCTGGCGGTCGCGGGCTTCTCGCTGGAGGATCTGAGCCTCGTCGTGGAAGACAACCAGCTCATCGTGCGCGGCAAGCAGAAGGAGGAGGGCGAGCGCGTCTACCTGCATCGCGGCATCGCGGCGCGGCAATTTCAGCGCGCCTTCGTGCTCGCCGAAGGCATCGAGGTGCAGACCGCTTGGCTCGACAACGGGCTCTTGCACATCGATCTCGTGCGGCCGCAGCCTGAGAGTCGCGTCCGGAAGATCGAGATCAGGGGCGCTGCCCGCCCCTCGGTGCGGGAGCTCCATCTCGCCACGGATAAGTCACGGGCCTGAGCACGTTATCAGTGAAAGGCGCCGGGGCAGCAATCCCGGCGGAAAGGTGAGACATGAACCGGATTGAATGGCTGAAAAATATCAGCCCCCGCGAATTCGCCCTCTTGGGCATGAACGACATGGCTTATGTGAAGCGCGTCGTGGTGAAGGACGAGCCGGGATTTGCGATCCACAGCGCCGACGGCACACGGCTCGCGCTGGTGCCGAGCGAGGACATCGCCTACGCCACCGTTCGGCAGAACGACCTGGAGCCGATGAGAGTGCACTGAGTCGCGCCGCGCTGGATCGCGCGGACGAAAGCGAGATACGAAAGAGCGGGTCCGGTCGGACTCGCTCTTTTCGCGCCGGGGCTATGGGCGTGACCGCGTCGGCGGCTCGGGCCTCGGAACCAGCAGGAGCAAACCGATGCCGCCCACGGCGGCGAAGAACGCGCCGCAGTAAAAGACCGCGGCGTGGCCGACACGATCCCACAACAGTCCCGCGGCGACGCTGGCCACGAGTTGCAGCAGGCCCACGGTGGCGCTGTACCAGCCGACGCCGCTGGCGCGCAGATGCGCCGGCACGAGATCGGAGGCGAGCGCCTTGCCGACCGAGCGGAGTATCCCCTGGTGCAGCCCGTAGAGGACGAACAGGGGCGCGATCGACAGGGCATCGCGCGCCACGGCAAAGCCGAGATAGGCCGCCAAGAAGCCGGCGAATGACACGAGCAGGATGTTCCTCCGGCCCCAGCGATCCGAGAGCGAGCCCGCTGGGTAGGAAATCAGGGCAGCGGCCAGATTGAACGCCGCGTAGATCAGGATGGTCGTCTCCAAGGACGCGCCGATCTCCTGCGTGCGCAGAATCAAAAACGAGGCGCTGGAGTTTCCGAGGCCGAAGAGCGCGGTCGCTAGCAGATATTTCCGGTATGCCCTCGGAAGCTGGCGGAGGCCGACATCGATCTTCGATTTGGCGGCGACCGCCGTCGGCCGCTCTCTGACGAGCAGGACCATCAGAAACGCCGCCAGGCCCGGAATCACCGCCAGATAGAACACGGCGCGCAGGTCGACCTGCAGCGCATAGAGCAGGAAGAGGGCGAGCAAGGGCCCGATGAACGCGCCCGTGTTATCGCCGAGACCCTCCAGCCCGAACGCCCTGCCTCTGTCCCTCTCGTCGACCGACGAAGCGATGAGCGCATCGCGCGGAGCGGAGCGGGTGCCGGTGCCGATCCGATCCAGCAGCCGTGCTCCGAACAGGCCTTGCCATCCCGTGGACAGTCCCATCAGCGGCTTGGCCACCGCCGCCAACAGAAAGCCGGCCAGCGCGATGGATTTGCGCTTTTGCAGCCTATCCGAGAGGGTGCCCGAAAAACCCTGCACGATGTTCTGTGCGGCCTGTGCGCAGCCGTCCACCAGGCCGACGATGCTGCCGCTCGCCTTCAGCGTCTGCGTCAGAAAGACCGGCAGAACCGGGTAGAGCATCTCCGTCGAGACGTCCGCGAACAAGCTGGAGAGGGCCAGGAGAAACGTATTCCTCGAGAGCCCGCCGAAGGATCGTCGGATCGAGTATCCGGCCATGGGCGATTGAGCACGTCATGGCCCGGCTTGCGCAAGCGCGATAGTGCGCGTTCAGGCGATGCGGGCGACCGCCCAGCCCGCGGGCGCCCCGAGCATCACAACAAGCCACGGCGGTGCGCGCCAGAAGACGAGCAGGACGAAAGCGACGACGCCGATGGTGAAGTCGGCGGATGACAGGATCGCGCTGGTCCAGACCGGATTGTAGAGTGCGGCAAGCAGCAAACCGACAACGGCGGCGTTGACGCCCTTGAGCACGGATCTCATCGCGGGGTGTTGCCGAAACCAATTCCACAGGGGCAAGGGACCGATCGCCAGGCAGAACGATGGCAAGAAGATTGCGACGAGACAGATGAGTCCGCCGAGCCAGCCGTTCGGCGCCGGCCCCATGACCGTGCCGAGATAGGCCGAGAAGGTGAACAGTGGCCCGGGCACTGCCTGCGCCGCGCCATAGCCCGCGAGGAAGGCGTCGTTGCCGACCCAGCCGGGCGGCACCACCGAGGCCTGAAGCAGGGGCAGCACGACATGGCCGCCGCCGAACACCAGCGAACCCGAGCGATAGAATCGGTCGAAGAGCTCGACCGTGTGATTTCCAGTTGCAATCGCTGCAAGCGGCAATCCGATCAGCAATCCGAAGAACAGGGCGAGGGCGCCGAATGCTACCGGCTTGCCAACCTCCATGGGGAGCGGCGCGGTGGGGGCAACGTCCCCGGGGAA
>DATNIT010000069.1:0-33000 GCA_035604335.1 Allostellaceae bacterium
CCTGCCGATCCCGGTCTCTGCAGAGAATCCGCGCACCATGCGGCGCGTCGCCCGAGTGATCGACGCCCTCGGCAAAGACCTATGCGCCCTCGCCGAGCGTGACGATCTGGCGCTCCGGTCCAAGCTTTTCGAGGCACGCACGCGAGCGAGGCAGGCGACCTGGGATCTCCGGAAGATCGCGAAGGGCGGAGCCGGCACCCGCCAGCCCACGGCTTCGGCGACGGCAGAGAAACCCAAGCGAGCACGCAAGCGGCGCCTCGTCCGCACCCCCGAGCCGTTGTCCCTCGAGCACTTCACCGCCGCCGATGATCTCCGCGCTGCAATCGCCGACTGGTACGCCTGGCTCGCCCATGAGCGCCGATACTCGCCGCACACCCTAGCCGCCTACGGTCGCGACCTCGCCGCGTTCCTGAGCTTCCTCATGGATCACCTCGACCGCGTGCCGAGCCTCGCCGACCTCGAGGCGCTGGCGCCACGCGACTTCCGCGCCCATCTTGTCCGCGTATCAAACCGCCTCGGCACCGCATCCCGTGCGCGCCTGCTCGCGGTGCTGCGTAATTTCTTCCGTTTCCTCGCCCGCCGCGGCTTGGCACATAACGCCTCGGTCGCCGCGCTCCGCATGCCCAAGATGCCGCAGCATGTGCCGAAGGCGCTAGACGCAGAGGACGCCCTCGCCGTGCTCAACAGCATGAGCACCATCACGCACTCGTCCTGGCTCGGCGTGCGGGATGCCGCGATCGTCGCGCTCATGTACGGCTGCGGGCTGCGCATCGCCGAGGTGCTCGGCCTCACGCGCGCCGAGGCGCCGACCAAGCCGGGGATGCTCACGGTCACCGGTAAGGGCGACAAAGAGCGCATGGTGCCGGTGCTGCCCGCGGTCGCCGAGCGTGTGTGCGAGTACCTCGCCGCTTGCCCGCGCCGTCTCGTGCCATCCGGGCCGCTTTTCGTGAGCCAGTGGGATATGCCGCTGACCACTCGGACCGTTCAGCGGCGGATCGTGAAGGTGCGCGCACTCCTCGGCCTGCCGGAGACGGCCACGCCCCATGCGCTCCGCCACAGCTTCGCAACCCATCTTCTCAACGCTGGCGGTGATCTGCGCGCGATCCAAGAGCTACTCGGCCACGCGAGCCTATCGACGACCCAGCGTTACACCACCGTCGACGCCGAGCGCATCATCGCGGTCTACGAGGCCGCGCACCCGCGCGCCAGAATGCCGGCCGCTGAGCAACCAAACCCGGCGCAGGCGTTAAATCCGGCTTCGACGCCCCGAGGTGTCCCATGAGGATCAAGATCCTGCTACTTGCGGCCGGCGTTGGGTTGACATGGCCGATGGCAGCCGGACACGCTGATGATTATCCGACCGACAGAGACTTTCAGGTGGCCTATTGCAAAGGAGCGGCCGATCTATTCGTGTCAAGCGCTCCATCAGGGGAGGCATTTGCTCACTTGACTACCGAATTCAGGGAACGCAGCCAGCGCCTCAACGCTTATCTGCTCTCACGGGGTTATCCTTACCCAAAAACTGATGCTGGGATTGGGCTAGGTCTTGCGCATCAGCGCGGGCAGGCGGATGAACTGTCGTTTCTGGCGGCGCAAGCTTCATGCATGGAAACTTGTCACACGCGGGACCTGCCAGCGCCAGGCGATCCCAGAACTCCAGCAGCTCTCAAAAAGGTCAACGCTTGCTTAAATCGTTGTGAGCGTCAGGCCGGTGCGCCTCTCGAAAAATTGGGAGCCTGTGACGAACTCATCAACGCGCTGCCATTTTAGGACACTTAGGCGCGCCGGTCTTCTTGTCGAGCTTCACCGTTTCCCCTTCTTCCTGAGCCTCACGCCCCGGCCTCCGCCGTTCTCGGCGATGAAGACGACGCCAGCCCGCTCAAGGGCGGTGCCGATGGCGTCGGCAGCGCGCGCGTTGCTGGGGTGCGCGATCTCATGCTCGACCATGCCGACATAAACGAACTCAACAAGCCGCGGCCGGCGCCCGCTCCCGATCCCGAGCAGGCGAGGAGGGAGCAAGCCGCAATCGATCAGGCTAAGCGCACCATCGTCTGAAGATCCCAATGCCGGAAATGCCGCCGCGCGTACCGGGCACCGCCCGCTATAACCCGATTGAAGCGGGCCGGCCCTACTTGCAGGCAGGGGATGCGAATGAAAGGCAGCGAGCGATGGCCCGCGGGAACGCCAAAGAAACGGGCGCGCGGCCCAGCTTCGATCACGCTGCGCCGACAAGTTCCTCGAGAAACCGGCGCTGCTTCCAGAGAAGCATCACGCCCCCCAGCACCATGACCAGCACCGCGAGCTGGCGGAAGCGATGTGCGGTCAGAAAGCCGAGCCACGCATTGGCTACCCACACGGCAACAACGGCGCCGAACCCGGCGGCGAGTCCGTGCCGGACCAGCGGCCAACTGAACACGCCGAACGCCCAGTAGCTCGCGATCTTCACGACCTGGATCGAGAGAGAGTTCACTGCCCTGGTCGCGAGCATCTCTTCCTTGAGTAGGCCATAGTTCAAATAGAATGGATTGGCCAGCAGGCCACTGGCGCCGATCACGGCGGAGATCAAGCCCGAGCAAAACGACACCGGCACGAACCAGGGCAGCCGCATGGGGAAGGACCTCGCGCGCTCGCCCAGCCGGTATTGCCAGATCGTGCTAATGAGGAAGACCGCCAGAAGGATCTCGATCCAATGAGAGCCTATTCTGGTGAACACCCATCCACCGAGCGCGGCACCCACGGCGGCGCCTGGAAAGTACCATCCGACCACGCGCCATCGAATCTGCGGCCAGAGCACAATCATTCGTGCTGGGCTCGCCATCAAACTTGCGATCGTTACCACCGGGGCGACCGCCTGTCCTCGGAGGAGATAGGAGGCGGCCGCCAGGATCAGGAGGCTCCCGCCGCCAGCCGAAAGGGTGCTGATGGCCCAGCTCAAGAACCCCGCAGCGAACAGTTCAAGGTCCAGTTCGGTCGGCATCGGGCGGCTTAGGCAACCGGCGAAAGAGCCATAACGAGCAGAGTAGCCCCGATCAGTTCTTGGGGCACGCTGAGGCGATCGGCATGACTCAGTCCAAACATTGGGGCGTGGGAGCAATGGTAGTCACGGCGCGCGAGTGACCATCGCGCGGTCTCGTTACGACAGCGCGAGCGGGCGCAAGCTCAAGCGCCGGGAACGCCGAGACCCTGACGTGCGCCGCCCGCTGATTCGACTCACCCGATCCGGCTCGCTAGCCTTGCGAGTCCGCACAACCAAAGGAGCGGACAATGGCAAAAGATCCTCCTTATCACACGAACTCAGTCGAATATTCGCACAGAGAAGTGCATCACAATCACAACAATTGCCCGGACGGCAAGCGTATCAAGCCTCAGCATCGCGTGAACGGGACCGGCGGTAAGCCTCTCTGCAAAGAGTGCGCGAAACTCAGTTAGAACACGCGCTCTCGGAAAACGATCTCCCAATAGGGACCTGTCGGCACATGCCTATCGAGCACGTCCCATACTCGTCGCAAGGACATAACCGGGAGGCCGTGGTCGAAGCATACGCCTAAGGCGCGCCATCCAGCGGCAATCGAGCCGTGGAACCTGACAGTGGGCTCCGGGAAGGCGTGGCCGGGGCCGCCCTCGCATGACTCGAATGTTTCAATGCCGCCAGCTTGGAGCCGCTCAACGGCTTTTCGTATGCCTCGGTCCAGTTTGCCGGGGACGGGCGGCGATGAACGCGGGCGAGCGCGGCTCGCCATCAGCCGGCACGGGCATTGCTCATCAGCGCGCGTGCGATGCCGGCGCTCATCGCATTTCGAGCGGGCCGCAGCGGTGCTGTGGCGTTTGCCAGGAGTGCATTGGCGAGCCGCGACCTTCCGGGCGCCGCTGGTTGCGGCTGGCTCCCGTTCATGAGTGCGCTCGCGAGCGTAACGGGAGGCCTCGCAACCGCGCTAGTTTGCATCGGCGCAGGCATCGGTTGTGGAGCGGGGGCTGCGGGCGGTTTCTCGCTCTCCTCAGTCAGGGGCGCCGTCACGGTGAGGGCCCGGATACGGTTCGCCAGATCCCGCGCAGCCGTGGGGTTGCCCTCGAGCGGCACCTTGAGCAGCAGCTTGCGCGCGAGGTCGGGATGCAGCATCGCCTCGGCCACGAGTTCATCGACGCTCCGCAGGCCGGCAGTGCGCATCGCGCTCGCAACCAACCCAGCGCCGATCCCGGCGCCATGCGCGACGGCACCCACAATCCCCTGACCGCCGAGCATCCCGGCACCGCTCTCCGCGAGATGGCCGATAGCCTCGGCCGCCAAGAGCTGCGTCACCATCGAGAAGCGGCTACCGTGCGCCGCGCCGTGCTTTGCAATGGCCGCGAGATCCTGGGGCGTGTTACTGCCACCCGGTAGCTTCGTCCCGGCTATGGAGCGATTGGCGCGCTGGAGATCCTCGGCGAGCGCGTCCATCGCGTCGATTTGCTTCGCGCTAAATATCTCGGCGAGCGCCGGGCGATTCTGTTTGACGAACGTCTGAAACTTATCCGACTTGATCAGCTCGACGCCCGTACCGCCGGCCTCGGTGTTCCCCACCAAGGCGCGCTGCATGTATTCGACCGCCGCCTTGCGCAGGCCCTCGCGTGCATCGGGGTTGCTTGCCGTCAGGCGCCCCAGATCGCGGAACGTCTCGACCGGATTCCTGGAGCGGAGCGCGCGATCGACGCCCGAGACGGGATCGGCGCCGAGGAAATATTTCGCGGCGCTCTTCTGGTAGGCATCGAGTGCGGTCTTGCGAGCCGCCGCAGTCTCCTCGACCGTGCGCTGAGCCGCCGCGGCATCGGAGAACTTGGTCGCCAGCTCCGGGAAGGGCCGTAGCGCGTCGGAATGGTTCTTGAGCCAGGTCTCGAATTTCTTGGGATCGAGCACGCCGTCCCGGTTGATCGCATAGCTCCGGAGATCGGCGGCAGCATAGTCCTGGAGCGCCGCTATCGCCTCCGGGCGATCACCGGCGGCCTTGATGTAGCCCTGCACGTCCTCATAGGCGTGCGAGCCCGAGTTGAAGAATTTGCCGGGCACCGAGCTATCGGCCACTGCGTAGGGCGTGCCCTGCCTACCGGCGCGCAGCACAGTGCCGACGGATCCGGCGTTGAAGGTCTGCTTGCGCTCGCGGGTGGCGTTGGCGGCGGCGCGATAGGCCGCAGCGTTCTCGGGTCCGAAGTTCGGAGCTAGCGCCGGATGTAGTCCATCGGCTTGTTGTAGTCCTGGTGCTTCCGGGCCTCTTCCTGCTGTTTCCGGCCCCGGCGCACTTGATCCAGGTCGCCCAACTCCTTGCCCTGGCGCTCCGCCGCCTTCCCGAGGATTTCCAGCATTCTCGGGTGAGAGTAAGGACGGGCTGGCTTCGGTGTAGGATCGACCATAGCGGCGGCCTCCGGCCGCGAGAATATCGCCGAGCGAGACAGTGTTCTCACCGAACAGCCCGGCTTCCGTCGATTGCTTCTCAGCCTCACCTACCACGAAGCGCAGATAGTTGGCAAAATTCGCCGACGACAATCGACCGCGAAGGTCGGGTCCGTATGCCTCCCTCAGCAAACTCTCCGCCGTGGGCGACACACTAGAAAACGCATCCCGTTGCGCGACGACATCAGCGAGCGGCGTCCGGGTCGCGCGCGCCTTCTGCACCAGCTGAGCCGCCTGCAGGAGCGGGCGCGACAGATCGACCGCAGCCGGCACGCGGCCGGCTTTGATTTCGCCGTTGAGCCTCGCTACGTCGCCAGCCGTATTCATCAGCGCGCCGCCGAACGCCTTGATGTTCGGGTCTCCGGTCTCGGTGAGCGAGCCGATCAGGTTTGAGTCGCCGTAGGCTTTCGACAGCAGCGCGTTGCGGATGCGTGCGGCCCCCTCCATCGAGAGCTGCCCGTCTGCCGTCGAGAGCGCACCCAACTCGTTTTGCTCGGATACGTGCCCCATGAAGGCGCGCACGAAGGAGCGGTTTTCGGCGCTGGCAATGTCGCCGCCGCGGTAGAGCTCGAGGACACTCGGCGGCATCCGCTCGGCGTCGACCGCGGCGCGCTCGGTGGCGGAAAGCGAGAGGCCCGGTGATGCGTTGGCCTCTTGCGTGAACCGCACGCGCTCATCGGGCGCAAGGGGCGTGATGCGCCGGCGGATCAGGACAGGGTTTTTCATCCCCGCAGTGTCGAAGCCCTGAGCGCTCAGATAGTCGCGATAGGCCTGAGCGCGCTCGGGATGCTGGCCATAAGCCCGCAGAAGCGCCATGGCGCGCGCATTGCCGCTCTCGACCACATTGTCCGGCCCGACGATGGGCGCGCCCTCTATCGCGCCGGCAGAGGCACCCAAGCGCTCCGGCTGGAGATTGGCCGCCATGTTCGAGACCTGAGTCTCGCTCGCGACCCTGGAGCGCTCGCGGGGCTGCAGCTCAGGCGGGAACTCAGGATTGGGCCGGAAATCCTGGGTATGCGAGGGAATGAGCGTGTCCGCCTCGACCGGCTCATAGCGCACGCCAAGGCGCCGGCCGGAGGGCGTGAACACTGCACCGCCGACCTGGGGCGCTCCCGCGGGTCCTGCGGCGGTTCCGCTTTCACCGGCGAGCGCCCCAGCGGCCACCGGCGCATTCGTCGCGGCGGCGGCCTCCTGGCCGGCGCTGGCGATGGTGTTGTCCAGGGCCTGCCGCAGCAGGATCATGCGCCGCCAGGCCGGCGTCTCGCCGTTGTCGAATCTCTCCTGGCCGATCGCGGTATTTAGCCGAGAGCGCAGCGCCGCGACCTCGCGGAACGGAGCGGCGCCGGGAAGGTTCTGAGCATCGGAGAAGATCGCCGCCTCTTCGCCCTCCATGGGCCTGGCGAGCTGTGGCATGTCCTTCGCAATGCCCGCGGCGGCATCCGCCATTGGGGCGGAGTTGATTACCAGCGTGCGGTCGGGATCTATCGAGTTCCAAAGCCGGCCCTCGGCTGCCTTGGCCTGCTTCTTCGCTCCGGCTAATGCCTCTCGCTGAATCGCGCCGTATTGATCGTCGGTCAGATGGCCGCCGAGATCCGCAGCCTTTGCCGAAGCCCGAGCTTGCGCGGTCTGCACCAGCGCATCGGTGTGCTGATCGAGCGCGTCAAGCTGCTGCTGCAGCGCGCCGCCGACCGCGCCTGAATTGGCATTTGCGGGCGCGAGACCTTCCATTGCCCCCACCCGAGCCGCGTTCTGCTCTGCTCGCCGCGCCAGGAACGTCTCGGGATTCGCTGTCGCCGCGGTGCGCTCGAGGGTGCCGAGCCCCTGATCTCCGGTGAGCTGGTAGGTTGTCGGCGCGGAGCCCGGCACGAGCTCGCCGCCGTTTTCTGCATCGAGCCGGCCGCGCAGGAGGTCCGGCTCGGACGCGGCACCGAGGATGCGCTCGCCCGCAAGCCGTTGCTGGCCACCTTGGATAAGCGGCGCCACGAAATCCTTGACCGCTCCAGCGGGCGCGCGCGTCAGGGCACGCACACCAGCGGTCCCGCCGAGCGCAGCGCCGCCCCCGAGTATCTGGCCTCCCACTGCGGCGAGCGGCTTATAGGGCTCGGGCACCGCTTCCGCGGCGACCTGTCCCGTAACGCCACCAACGCCACCGGCCGCTATTCCGCTTGGCGTGCCGCCACTCTTGAGCGCCTCGAGAGTTGCCTCGCCCACCGTGCCGGCGGGACGCGCTCCAAGGGCGACAGCAGGGGCGCGCGCCGCCAACACCTCGCCAGCGGGACCGGCGGGGAGCACCATTGATCCGACACCGGCGCCAGCCGCTCGCGCGGCGCGATCGAGGGCGTCGCCGGCCGGGACTTCCTCGGGGTTGAAACCGGAGACGGTGGGGTTGTCCAAGCGGCCGAGCTGCTTGTTGATCCAGTGCGAGCCGCCGACCTGAGTAGTGCCGTCGAACAGCGCGGGATCGGCGCCGCGCGCAATCGCTTCCTCCGGCGTATACATTCCGAACGCCGTTGCCTGTTGGCGGCGCGCCCAAGTCGTAAGGTCGACGGGTGCGCCGAGGATGCCGGTGACGGCTTCCATGCCACCGGCGCCGAGGTTCGCCGCCATGCCAGCGCTAGGCGCGGAGGCAGCCTCCGGAGCGGGCAGCTTCCCCTCGGAGGCGGATTTCAGAATATCGAGCTTGGATTGAAGATCGTCCGCAGGCTGAGTGGATGAAGGCGCGGGCGCGGGCTGCCTTGCCGCAATGTCGGCCGACATGGCCTTGGCTTCCTCGGGCGTCGGGACGTAACCGCCGCCGCGCTGCGCATTGGCGATGATGTCCTCGGGGTTCGCCGGGGGAAGCGTGGTCGGGCGATAGCCACTCGCGGTGAGCGGCGCGTAAGAGTCGTCGACCGGCATCGGCGGACCCGCGCCGATAAATGCCGGCGGACGCGAGACAGCGGGCGCGCTCTGAGGAGGGACCGAGGCCGCGTTGAGAATATCGAGCGTGGTTGCGACGTCGGGCATCTACTGGTCCTGCCAGAGACCGTTCTTCTGGGCGTATTGCGTCTCGGACGTGATGCGCGATACCAGGGCGCGGCCCTGTGCGGTCTTCTGGAGGTTCGCCGCCATGATCCGGAGATCGGGCTCGGACATCCGCTTCACGAGGAAGGCGAAGGGCGACACGTTTTGATTCCAGCTGCTGTCGAACCCCGCGAGCGTGCTGTTGTGTGACCCGCGCCATGTTTCCGCAGCCTGCGCCTTCGCGCGCATAAAATCGTTGTTCGCCGAAAGCTGGTCGAAGATGTAACTGAGACCGCCGGTCGAGAGTTGGCTGCCGGGCAACGCCGTGCGGATCATTTGCATTTCTTGAACAGCAGCTCGAGGCGACACGGCGCGCGTGGCCTGTGTCACGAGCTGCATCGAGTTTTTCTCAAAGGCTTGATAATTCGCGAGTGCGGAATCGGTGGCGGCCGAGGAGATGCCCGCGCCGTTGAAGAGCGCCCGCATCTCGCCGCCTCAGTCCGCGAAGCGCCCCGGAACCCACCCCGCGCCGTTGCCGGACTCGCGGCGCATTTGGTCGATGAGGAATTGACCGTTGACGGCATCGGAGGCCGACGTCTGAAGCTTCGATCCGTAATCCTCGAGCTCGCCGCCGCGCTTTTCCATGCTCGCCTTCGTGAGCGGATCGAGGCCCGTGACGTAGGTATTTGGAGGCAGCGCGGCATTGTTCGCGGCGCCCGAGGCCGCGGGCAGATTCCCTGGACGCGGACCCGTCAGACCAGAGGGTGACGGTTGCCCAGTCGGCGTCGGCACATTGGGCGTGCCCGACATCGCGGGCGTGACGAATTGAGTTGTGGGGGCGCCGCTCGGCGTAACGCCGGAAATGGCGGTCGGGTTCTGAAAGATCGGCCGACCACCTTGCAAGACGACGCCGCCCGGCCGCGCGGTCGTGAGCGTATACGGCAACTTTGCCGCCGCCTCTGCGCCCGCTGTGGCCCCCGCGCCGGCAGCAACGGCGGGGTCCTGATACCACGTCCCGTTCGGCGCTTGCTGGAACTTGCCGGCGGCCATCGCCTTTGCGAACTGTAATTTGTCGTAGCCCGGCCGCATGGCGATGCTGCCGTCCGTCATGATCTGGCCGCCCTCGGGCGTCGCCTTCTCGATCAGCGACAGAACACCTGCGGCCTGCTTATCCATGCCCGGCGTCGTCGCGTAGGTCTTGTACTGATCGACCAACGACGGAATGTCGAAGACCGGCGTCGGACCGGTTGTCGGGCTCGCTGGCGCGGGAGCGGTTTCGCGCTTGGGTGTGGCAGCGGTGGCGGAGGTGGCGGCGGATGGGGGCGGGAAGATCGGAGGACGCGGAAAGGTCTGGCCGGTGGTCGGCCCCGGAGCCGACACTGCCGCAGCACCACTGGCCGGCAGCGGCGGGAGCGCCTGCGTCACGATCGAAGGCGATGGTGTCGGCGGAGCAGATGTGCTCGGCACTGGTGCCGGAGCGGCGCTCGACGGTGGGGCGCCCGTGGGATCTGTCGTCGTAACCGGCGCCACGCCTCCAGGTGCAGGAGCATTCGCGGGGGCGGGCACCACGATCGGCGCGCTCGAGGCTGGCGCCGGCATGGACGCTGCCACGGCTCCAGAAGTGGTCGGAGGGGCTCCGAGCAGCCGCGCTTGCGCGCGCCGGTATCCCTGCACCGTCATGTCGCCCAAGTCGGCATTGGTGGAGGCGGCCCGGTACGCCGGAACCTGCATGAAAGCGTCGTGCGCTTGCTGGACCAGGATCGGGTTATTGCTTCCAGCTAGGGCCCGAGCGTAAGCCGCGGCGTCGAATTGAGGCTGCGAGACCGTGCCGTCGGGATTCGTGACGGGCTGGCCCTGACTGCCCTTGAGCGCAGCAGCGAGCGCCGCGTTGGTGTTCTTGTTCAGCGCACCGTACTGGCCCATCAGCCGCGCGTTGGCGAAGCCCCCGATGCCCTCCTGAAGCGCGCGCGCCAGTCCCAGAATCGGCGTCGTATAGCCGCGCTGCTGCCCCTGTTCCATGAGCGACTGAGCGAGCGCGATCCGCGGATCGCGCTGATAGGCGGCGGTGATCGCGGGCGACCACGCCGCGACACCCGTGCCGCCGGTCGGGTCGTTCGGATCAGGCTGATTGGGATCGTCAAAAGGCCACATCAGCGGACCTCTTGCTGAAGGTCGTCCGCCTCTTCATGGAGCGCGCGCAACCCGCCTTCCTCGGCTGGCATCAGTGCGCAACCGACCACAAGCAGAACTTCAGGCGCGAGTGCAGCAGTCCTATCGATCGCGAACGATGGCCGATCCGGCTTCGGCCCTTCGCTCACCCGATAGACCGCCGCGGCCGAGAGGTAACTACCATCGTCTTTCGGACACCTCAGCTCGATCCATCCGCCCGGATACGCGCCCGTGCGCGTGATGCCGACACGCACGACGGGCCCGTTATCTGCCGGAATAGTGCCGAAGTGATAGGCGCGGATCAGGGCCTCGACGACCTCGAGGAACGGCCCATGCAGCAGGCGCCACTCGGAGAAGGTCTCGGGCGGCTCGAGCCGCACGTATCCGTCGGCGCCGCGCATCTCGAAGCCACTGAGGGTGAGAGGGGCAAACCGGCGCACGCCATCAGCAACATTGAGCGCCTCGTCGGACGCCAGGAGACCGACCAACAGGACCGCGGCTTCCTTGGCGGTCGCTACGGCACCGCCCGTGTTACCTCGGCCGCCCACCGTCGCGGGGAGGAGGCCCTCGCGCCTGAGATAGCTCGCGTAGCTGTCGATCCACTTGCGCTGCAGGTTCAACGCGAGCGCGAGGACGGCGCAGAGGTCGGTGATTTTCGGTGGAGACGGTGAGGCATCATCAGGCATGGCCGCATGATGCCAGAATTACTTGATCAGTTCAAGAATTGTTACGAGTATTTCACTATAGTTCGCCACGTTGCGCCGCCTTTCACAATAATTCATATGGTGAATTCAGAAATGGCATCAGCGGGTCTTTGAGCCGGCCTTAGGGTTGTCCGAGGCCTACAGCCGGAGCGGCCCAGGGCGGCCGTTCCTTGCCCGCTCTCCAGGGCGGCAGTACCGTCGGCCATGGTCGACGAGCCGGACATCTGGCGTGCGGCCAACCTCCTGGTGAAACGGCACGGCGCCGATGCAGCGCCGGTCGCAGCCAACCGCGCTGATGAGCTGCTCACCCGCGGTGACGTCGAGGGCTATGCGATTTGGCATCGCATCTTCGGGGCAGTAGCCGAGTTGGTGCGCACCAAGCCGATAGACGACGAGCGGGTGAACTGAAAGCGGCCCAGATGGCGACCAAGGAGCAGCCAGCCCAGGACGCCCGATGCTGCGCACTGCTCAAGCTGCCGTTTCCGGTCCAGTGCTCGCGGCGAGCCTCAGTGGAGCGCGGCGGCCGCTTTTATTGCGGGCTGCACGATCCCCACCGTGGGCGATCCGTCCGGCGCGGCGCCGCGCGGAAGAAGTGACCAAGCCGGTTCTGACCGACGCTGAGCTGCGGATTGTCGCCGAGCTGGTGACCGAGCTCGCCCGATTCCGGGGCACGTCCTTCGACAGGCTCGCCAAGGGCCAGACCTTCGCCCGCGCCGCGCTCATCGATCCTGCATTCAAGGCACGCATGGCCGAGGTGCATCGGCGCCTCGAGGTCCGTCGCGCCACGAAGGGGCTGCGCCGGGTGCTGGCACCTATTGCGCCGCTCTTCCGCGATCTCGAGCGGGACGCCGAGATGGCGCTGAGCGCCTGGAAAGAACAGTAGACGACACCTCCGCTGATGCCCGATGCTGAATCGAGGGAGGGTTGCATGGGCTTCCGGTTCCGGCGCCGAGCGCGGATCTTGCCTGGCGTCTATCTCAATTTGTCCAAGTCCGGCGTCTCCGCTTCGATCGGCGGCCACGGGGCCACGCTCAACATCTCAAAACGGGGCCGGCAAGTGACTCTCGGAATGCCCGGCACCGGCCTCAGCTACCGCTCGCCCGTGAAGCCCTGGGCCAGCCGTCTCGGCCCGGCACCACCCGTCCCGGCAAGCTTTCAGGTGTGGCGCGCACCTCAGCCTCAAGCCCCGCCTCGTGCGGTTCAGTTGCCCGCCGAACCCCTGGCCCTGCACGAGGACGACCTTCCGCCCCTCGAGCTCACCACGCGCGCGCCAAGGAAGCGTTCACGAGGCATCGGCTTTCTGATGGTGGTCTTCATCGCGATCGGCGGTCTCGGCTTGACCGGCATGAACGCACTCGACGCCGCGATGAAGGCCAGGTTTCCCGCTCAGCCGGCAGCTCCGTCAGTGCATGTCCACAAGGGGCACGACGGATGGCCGTGAGCGGGCCGTAGGTAAACCGCCGATCATGCCCACCGGACACTCAACGCCGCTGCCTCTCTCGACCTGGGACCGCGGCAGTTTGCGCGCGGTGGCTATGGCCCATCGCCACCACCGCCTCGGCGCTCGGGATCTGCCAGCGCGCAACGCTGCGGAGCTCGCCTATCTCGAGCGGCACCCGACCACGCCGGCGCATGAAGCACAGCGCACGGTGGCGCTCATGATCTCAGCAGTCGCGCGGGATCATCCCGCGTGGCTGTGGAGGGGCGTCGGCGCGGTCAGCACATAGACGCCCAGGCGGCCGATTTCTCAGCAGGCTTGGTCCAAATATGGTCCAAATGCGCGATTTTGCCATTCGATGAAGTGGGTTAAGTCACTGTAATTGCGCAGAGTTTCTAACTTCGGCCCACTTATCGGTGTTCCATTTCAACCGCTACGCCGTTTATTCCGTCGCCGCGAACGTGGTCGCGGTGCCGATCACGGGGCTCTGGGTCCTGCCCTGGGCGATGCTCGGCTGCGCGCTCATGCCGTTCGGTCTCGAGCGCCTGGCGCTGGTGCCGATGGGCTGGGGCATCGACGTCATCGCCGAGGTCGCGCGCGTGGTGACGTCGTGGCCGGGCGCGGCACAGCTGGTGCCATCGATGCCGGTCTGGGGCCTGATGCTTTTGGGCTTCGGAGGGTTCTGGCTCTGCGTGTGGCGGCGCCGCTGGCGCCTTCTGGGGCTGGCGCCGATCGCGGCGGGCTATCTCACGCTGCTGCTGCCGACGCCGCGCGACGTGCTGATCGACGGCGACTCACACCTCATGGCCGTGCGCGGAGCGGATGGAGCCTATCTCGTCTCCGGCGGCGAGCGCTCGCGCTTTGCGGAGGACACCTGGGCTCGTCGCGGCGCCGCCGGACGCGGCGCGCCCTGGCCGCAGACCGGCGCCAGCGGCGACGGCGCACTCACCTGCGATCGCGAGGGTTGTCTCTACAAGGCGCGCGGCCGCGTGGTGGCGCTGGAGCGGAACGGCACCGCGCTTTCCGAGGACTGCGCGCGCGCCGATCTCGTGGTGACGCCAGTGCCCGCGCGCGGCGAATGCCGCGTGAAGCCGGTGATCGACCGCTTCGACACCTGGCGCAACGGCAGCTACGCGGTCTGGCTCGGCGGCGAGCGCATCGCGATCGAGAGCGTGCGCGACTGGCGCGGCGAGCGGCCGTGGGTGCCGTCGCGCGGGCCCGACCGGGCCGCGCTCAGTACCGCCGCAGCAGGCCCACCAGCCGGCCCTGCACCTTGACGCGGTCGGGGCCGAAGATGCGGGTCTCGTAGGTCTTGTTGGCGGGCTCCAGCGCGATCGAGGCGCCGCGCCGGCGCAGGCGCTTCAGCGTGACCTCCTCTTCGTCGATCAAGGCCACCACGATGCTGCCGTTCTCGGCGGTGTCGCAGCGCTGCACCACGATAGTGTCGCCGTCGAAGATCCCAGCGTCGATCATGCTGTCGCCGGCAATCTCGAGCGCGTAGTGCTCGCCGCTGCCGAGCAGGCTGGCGGGAATGCCGACGGTGGTGGACTGGTCGCGGAGCGCCTCGATGGGCGTGCCGGCGGCGATCTTTCCGTAAAGCGGCAGCTGCACGGCTTCGCCGCTTGCGGCGGTGGGCGCGCCGGAGAAGGCGGACTTGAAGTCGCCGCGGATCACCGTGGGCGAGAAGCGCGCCCGCTCCGCGCGCGGCGCGGCGACGGCGGTGTCCTCCGGCAGCTTCACCACCTCGAGCGCGCGCGCCCGGTGAGCGAGGCGCTTGATGAAGCCGCGCTCCTCCAGCCCGCTGATGAGACGATGGATGCCCGACTTCGACTTGAGCTTCAGCGCCTCCTTCATCTCCTCGAAGGAAGGCGAGACGCCGGTGTCGGTGAGGCGCCGATTGATGAACAGCAGGAGCTCGTGCTGCTTCTTGGTGAGCATGGGATCTGGGTCTCCGCGCTAGTCGAATCGCGATGCACAATCGAGGAACAAAACAACAACCCTGCGGCGTTCTAGTTTAGTTCTTTCCGAAGGTCAAGCGCTAACCGTAGGGAATCCGTGCCGATTCGGCGCGAGTCGGTGTTTAGGGTGTGTCTCAGAGGCGGCGCATTGTCCGCCGTGCCAAGAGCAAAGACACAGTCTGCACCGCGAGTGCGGCGGCCAATGCCGCGACGAATGCGGAAGCAATGCCGGTCCGCTCCATGGTCGCGCCGAGCGCGACGAAAAAGGCCGCGAAGGAGAACAGTCCCAGCAGCAGGCCGCGCAGCACGTTGGTCGCGGGGGACGGGCCCTGCGCGTGATGCGTGAACACCGTCAGCACGCCCGCCAACAGCGGGAAGGTGGCGATCAGGCCGCTCAATTGCGGACCGAGCCAGCCGGCGGCCGTGGTCAACGCGAGCACCAGCACGGTCGCTGTCACCATTCGCGCCGGCAGATCCCAGGACTGCGCCGGTACGGCGGGCGCGCTGCCGCTGAAGCTCGGCAGCAGCCATAGGGTCAGCACGAGCGCGCCGATGACGATCGCCACCAGCAGCGCCGGCGCCGGTGCAAGGAATTGCATCGCAAGACCCGTGACCGCGAAGCCGAGACTGCCCGCGAGGAAGGCGAGGGGCCACGCGCGTCGTTGGGCAATCCACGCGTAGGCGAGTGCGAAGGACGCTTCGGCCACTAGGCCCCGGAGCGCGCCTTGCGCGGCCTTCGCGGCGAACGAGGTGCCGTAATCGAGCGCGAGGAACAACACCACCGGGCCCGAGGTCAGTGGCAGGCCAACGAGCCAGCCGCCGACCGCCTGCCCCCAGCGGCGGCCGACCAGGGTCGCGACACCGATCAGCGCCGGCGTCAGCACGAGTTTGAGGGCGAGCGTCTCCACGAAGTCCCCCACGCCCGCGGATCAGAGCGCGAGCAGTCCTCCGCCAAGCGGAATGATGGTGACGCGCTCGCCGGCCTTCGCCGGCGGCGCCAGCGGCGGCCGCACGACCAGGCAATCCGAGCGCGCGAGCAGCGACATCATGGAGCTATCCTGCTTCTCGAAGGGCTTCGCCTCGAGCTCTCCGTCGGCCGCGCGGGCGAGGGTGGCCCGAAGATAGTCCTGCCGGCGGTCGTTCGCCGCGAGCGGCACGGCGAGCCGCGCGGTGACGGGCGGATCCGCAACGGGATCGAGGCCGGAGAGACGGTCGATGGTGGGCTTCAGGAAAATGAGCGCGCAGACCAGCGACGAGACGGGATTGCCGGGCAGCCCCACCATCGGAACGTCGCGGTAGCGTCCGACCATCAGCGGCTTTCCCGGCCGCATGGCGATCTGCCAGAAGTCGAGCTCGAGCCCGGCGGCGCCAAGCGCGTCCTTCACGAGATCGTGCTCGCCGACGGACGCGCCGCCGGTGGTGACCAGGAGGTCGGCGCCCCTCGCACCCTCGGCAGCGCGCCGTACGGACTCCGGCGTGTCGGCGGCGATGCCGAGCTGCAGCGGCACCCCGCCGCACGCCCCGACAAAGGCGCCGAGCGCCAGGCTGTTGGAGCTCACGATCTGGTTGGGACCGACGGGATCGCCCGGCATCACGATCTCGTCGCCGGTGGAAAGGATCGCAACCCGAGGCTGGCGATGGACCATCAGCCAGGGTCGGTCCATGCCGGCGGCGAGCCCGATGTCGCGGGCGGTGAGGCACCGCCGGGCGGGGATGCCGGGCGCGCCCGCGACGAAGTCGAGACCCGCGGGCCGGACGTAGCGGCCGCTCGGCGCGCCCTCGCGCACGACCACGATGTCGCCGTCCCGGTCGGTATCCTCCTGGATCACGATCGCATCGGCGCCCGTGGGCAGCGGCGCCCCCGTGAAGATGCGGACGGCCTCGCCGGCGCCGAGGGGGCGGTCGTAGGACTGTCCCGCGGGCACGGCGCCCACCACGCGAAGCCGCGCCGGCACTCGCGCGACATCGGCCGCGCGCACGGCATATCCGTCCATCGCGGAGAGCGCCACCGGAGGTTGCGTGCGGCGAGCGATGACGGGCTCCGCGAGCACGCGGCCGAAGGCGTCCGCCAAGGCCACCTGCTCAGCCGCGAGCGGCCTCAGCGGCTCCAGCAGGCGCATCAGCGCCTCTTCGACTGAAATCATCGTTTCGCCTCGTAAGTGCCGGATTTCCCTCCGGACTTATGGGCCAACTTCAAGTCGGTGATGAGCATGCCGCGATCGATCGCTTTCAGCATGTCATAGACCGTGAGCGCCGCCACGGAAGCCGCCGTTAGTGCTTCCATTTCGACCCCTGTGCGCCCGGTCACTTTGCAGGTCGCCGCGATGTCGATCGCGTTTCGGTCGGGATCGGGTGTCAGCTCGACCGAGACGGACTCCAGCGCCAGGGGATGGCAGAGCGGGATCAGGTCCGGCGTGCGCTTGGCGCCCATGATCCCCGCGAGGCGCGCGACCCCGAGCACGTCGCCCTTCTTCGCGCCACCCTTGAGCACGAGGTCCAAGGTCTCCTTGGCCATGAACACCGTCGCGGTCGCGACCGCCACGCGCTCCGTTTCGGCCTTCTCGGAGACGTCGACCATGCGCGCGGCACCCTTGGTGTCGAAATGGCTGAGGGTCGCCATGGGCTAGACCGGGGTCGGGGCCGGGATTGGGGCGAGCAGCGTCCGAGTCGCCCCCTCCACATCGCTCTGGCGCATCAGCGACTCGCCCACCAGGAAGCACCGGACGCTCGCGGAGGCCATTCTGGCGAGGTCTTTGGGCCCATGAAGGCCGCTTTCGCTCACCACGAGCCGCTCGGGCGATATTTCGCGCGCGAGTTCCTCGCTGGTGGCGAGATCGACCTTCAAGCTCTTGAGATCGCGATTGTTGATGCCGATCAGGGGCGTTTTCAACCGCAGTGCACGCCGGAGCTCGCCGCGCTGGTGCACCTCCGCCAATACGTCCATGCCGAGGCCCATCGCGGCCGCTTCGAGCTCGTCGGCTTGCCTGTCCTCGAGCGCCGCCAAGATCAAGAGCACGCAATCGGCGCCCAGGGCCCGGCTCTCCGCGATCTGGTAGGGATCGAGCATGAAGTCCTTGCGCAACACCGGCAGCGCCACCGCTCCCCGGGCGGCGACGAGATCATCGGGCTTGCCCTGGAAGTAGGGTGCGTCGGTCAGGACGGAAAGGCAGGCGGCGCCGCCGCGCTCATAAGCGCGGGCGAGCGTTGCGGGATCGAAATCCCCGCGGATCAGCCCGGCGCTCGGGCTCGCGCGCTTGATCTCGGCGATGAGGCCGTAGCCTCCCGCGGCCGCGGCACGCTTCAGGGTGGCGAAGAAACCGCGCGGCGGCGCCGCGGCGCGCGCGGCGCGCTCGATCTCGCCAAGGGACCGCTCCGCCTTGGCGCGCGCGATCTCGCCGCGCTTGGTTTCGCAGATCCGCCGCAGCACATCGCTCATGGCGGCGGCAGCGGCGGCGGCTCGTTGGTGATCGCGACCATCCGCGCGAGCGCCGCGGCGGCCTTCCCGCCGTCGATCGACGTCGCGGCGAGGCCGACGCCTTCCTTGAGGTCCTTCGCCTTCCCCGCGACGATCAACGCCGCCGCGCTGTTGAGGAGCACCACGTCGCGCAGCGGACCCTTCTCGCCTCGCAACAGCGCCCGTAACCGAGCGGCGTTGTCCTCGGGGTCACCGCCCTTGAGGGCATCCCGGCCGGCGCGCGGCAGGCCTGCCTCCTCGGGCGTCACCTCGCGGCTAGCGACCTTTCCGTCCTTGAGGGTGGCAACGACCGTCACACCCGTCGTGGTGAGCTCGTCCATGCCATCGCCGTGGACGACCCACGCCGCCTCGCAGCCGAGCTTGCCGAGGACCTCCGCGATCGGCCGCACCCACTCAGGCGAGAAGACGCCAACCAGCTGGCGCCGGACGCCCGCGGGATTCGAGATGGGCCCGAGCAGATTGTAGATAGTCCGCGTGCCCAGCTCGACGCGCGTCGGCCCGACGTGGCGCATCGCCGAGTGGTGGCGCTGGGCCATCAGAAATCCGATCCCCGCCTCGAAGATCGCCCGCCGGACGAGCCCGAAGTCCGCATCGATGTTGACGCCGAGGGCCGAGAGGATGTCGGCGGCGCCGCTGAGCGAGGACATCTTGCGATTGCCGTGCTTTGCCACCGGAACGCCGCAACCCGCAACCACCAGGGCCGAGGCGGTGGAGATGTTGAAGGAGCTCGACGCGTCTCCCCCGGTCCCGACCACGTCCATCGCGTTGGGTGGTGCCTCGATCGTGACCATCTTCGAGCGCATGGCGCGCGCCGCGCCGGTGATCTCCTCGACGGTTTCGCCTCGTACCCGCAACGCCATCAGGAATCCGCCCATCTGGGAAGGCGTCGCGTTCCCGGACATCATGGCGTCGAACGCGTCGGCCGCCTCTGTCTCCGTGAGGCGATGACCCTGCGCGGCTTTGGCGATCAGTTTCTTGAAATCGGTGGTGTCGATGGTCATGGCGCCGGTCTCATGCGGCGACGGACGCGTGCTCGGCAAGCTTGATGAAGTTCGCGAGCAGCGCGTGGCCGCCCTCCGACGCGATGCTCTCGGGATGGAACTGCACGCCGTGGACCGGCCGCTCCCGATGCACCATTCCCATGATGATGCCGTCCTCAGTCTCGGCGTTGATGCGCAGGCACGACGGCAGGCTCTGCCGCTCCACCACCAGCGAGTGGTAGCGGGTCGCCAGGAAAGGGCCGCGATTGAACCCGTGGAACACGCCGGTGCCGTCGTGGCTGATCCGGCTGAGCTTGCCGTGCATGGGCGCGGGCGCCCGTACGACCTTGCCGCCGAAAGCCTGCCCGATCGCCTGATGGCCGAGGCACACGCCGAGCAGGGGAAGGTTTCCGGCCCGGCTCACGAGTTCGAGGCAGATGCCGGCGTGGTCGGGATCGCTCGGACCCGGCGAGATCACGATGCCCTGCGGACGCATGGCGAGCGCCTCGTCGACGCTCAGGGCGTCGTTGCGGCGCACCACCACCTCTGCCCCCAGCTCGCCCAGGTAATGCCAGAGGTTGTAGGTGAAGCTGTCGTAGTTATCGATGAGCAGGAACATCGCCGTAATCCGCGGGGGAGTGCGGTTATATCAGGTCGGGTGCGGCGCGGCAAAAGCGGGGGCGAGCGCCGCAGGCCAATTTCCGGGCTTGGGCAAACCTGCCAGTTGGCTGTAAGGTTGGGACCATGGACACGGATCAGAAGCCCCTCAACATCGGCTCGGTCGCGGAGGCGACGGGCCTACCGCCCAAGACCATCCGCTACTACGAGAGCATCGGCCTCGTCGGGCCCGCGCGGCGCACGGGCGGCAACTATCGCCTCTACGACGAGCGGGACGTAACGACCCTGCGCTTCATCGAGCGGGCGCGGCGGCTGGGCTTCAGCCTCAAGGAGGTGGCGGAGCTGTTGACCCTGTGGCGCGACCGCCATCGTGCCAGCGCGGACGTCCGGCGCCTCGCGGAGGCGCAAATCCGCCGCGTGGATACGCGGCTGTCCGAGTTGCAGGACATGCGCCGGAGCCTGGAGCATTTGATGGAGCGCTGCCACGGCGACGGGCGGCCGGATTGTCCCATTCTGGACGAGCTCTCGGGGCAGGCCTGACATGGCCGCGAGATCCGTCGATCGAAAGCTGCACGAGTTCGTCGCGCTGCTGCACCGGCCGCCGCCGCCGACGGCGCCGCGCCAACTGCTGCGCCGGGCGGCTACTTGCGCCGCGGCGGTTTTGGTGGCGGGGGGCGTAGGCGCTTTCCTCTGGTTTCCCTGGCCGGGCCTCGGTAGCTTCTTCAAGGCACCCGCGAGCGAGGCCAGGGCCTCGGTCGCTCCGGTGGCGGCGCCTCCGGCGCCTGCGGCGTTCGTGCCGCCCGTGGCGCTACCGGCGTCTGAGCCGATCTCGGCCGCGCACGCTGGGCCTTGGCGGGCACCGCCGCCGGCGCCGCCCGCGGCGGAACCCGAGGCGGTGCCGGCGGACCTGCCGCCGCAGGAGGCGCCCAGGGTTTTGGCGGCGCAGCCTCCGCTTCCGCCCGTGCCGTCACTGCCGCCGCCGGAGCAGACCGCGATGGCGGTGCCCGCCCCATCGCCCGCGCCGGCCGCCGTGGCGCCTCAGCTGGCCGCCGCCGCGATTCCCGCCTGGATCCGAAACGCCGTGCCGGCGCCCGCGCGGGATGCGCGGCCGCGGATCGCGGTGGTGATCGACGACGTCGGCCTCGACCGTCAGCGGAGCGCGCGCGCGATCGCCTTGCCGGGGCCGCTGACGCTGTCCTTCCTGCCCTACGCCATGGATCTGCCGCGCCAGACGGAGGCCGCGCGCAAGGCGGGCCACGAGCTCCTGGTGCATGTCCCCATGGAGCCGTTGAGCAAGAGCTTCGATGCCGGGCCGAGCCCGCTCGACGTCGGCATGAGCGGCGACGAGGTGCTGCAGCGCTTGCGCTGGGACCTCGCGCGCTTCGACGGCTATGTCGGCATCAACAACCACATGGGGAGCCGCTTCACCGCTGATGCGGAAGCGCTGCAGCCGGTGATGCAGGAGCTGCACCAGCGCGGCCTGTTGTTCATCGACAGCCGCACGGTCGCGCACAGCGCCGGCGTGGAGGTCGCCAGAAAATACGGCGTGCCGCATGCCGGCCGCGACGTCTTCCTCGACGATGAGATCTCCGCACCCGCGATCGATGCCCGCCTTGGCGAGCTCGAGCGGGTGGCGCGGCACGCGGGCAACGCCATCGCCATCGGCCACCCCCACGACGCCACGCTGGACGCGCTCCAGCGCTGGCTCCGCGACGCGCCCGCCCGCGGCTTCGTCCTGGTACCCGTGAGCGCGATCGTGAAGGAACGCGGCGGGGAGGGGTGAGGCGTTCAGACCGCGCCGTCATTGTGCTGTCGCCGCGCATCGGGCGTATCATGGGCGAAGCGCCGACAGAGGGCCGGCGCACCAAGCGCAGAACCTGAGCGGATTCCAACGATTCCACGGGAGGTGAACAATGCCCAAATTTTTGATCCAAGGGTCTTACACAGCCGAGGGCCTGAAAGGCCTGCAGAAGGACAAGGCCTCGGGCCGGCGCGCCGCGGTCGCGAGCGCTATGGAGGCACTCGGCGGCAAGCTCGACGCTATTATTACTCGCTGGGCGACTACGACGTGATCGGGATCGTGGACCTGCCGAACACCCAGACGGCGACGGCTTTCTCGGTCGCCGCGTCCGCCTCTGGCCTGCTGCACATCAAGACCACCGCGCTCCTCACCATCGAGGAAGCGGACCAGGCGCTCGGCAAGAGGATCAGCTACAAGCCGCCGGGCCGGTAGCGATCTGGTGAAGCAGCGTCCCTCTCATCCAGCTCCGGTTAAGCTCGCTTACGCTCGCTAAGCCTGCGCAACCCTCTCCCCAGCGGGGAGAGGGGCGGGTGAGGGGGCGTTGCGAGCTCGGAGATCGCTCATCTCCGCGCGAACTTCACCGCCTCCTCGGCGGCGCGGATGAGGGCGCGGCTTTTGTCGAGGATCTCCTGGTATTCGGTGGCGGGGTCGCTGTCGGCGACGACGCCGACGCCGGCCTGCACGATCATCTTGCCGTCCTTCACGAGGGCGGTGCGCAGCACGATGCAGGTGTCCATGCTGCCGTCGCCCGCGAAATAGCCGGCGGCACCGCCATAGAGGTTGCGCCGCTCGGTCTCGAGCTCGTCGATGATCTCCATGGCGCGCACCTTGGGGGCGCCCGAGAGCGTGCCGGCGGGAAAGCCCGCGACGAGCGCGTCGAGGGCGCTGTAGCGCGGGTCGATCTTGCCCTCAACATGGCTGCAAATGTGCATGACGTGGCTGTAGCGCTCGATCATGAACTGATCGGTGACCTTGACGGTACCGATCTTGGCGACGCGGCCCACGTCGTTGCGCGCGAGGTCGAGCAGCATCAGGTGCTCCGCGCGCTCCTTGGGGTCGGCCAGCAGCTCCTCGGCGAGGCGCTTGTCCTCCTCGGCGTCGACGCCGCGCCGGCGTGTGCCCGCGAGCGGCCGGATGGTCACGGTGCCGTCGCGCACGCGGACCAGAATCTCCGGGCTCGACCCCACCACCGAGAAGGAGCCGTAATCCAGGAAGAACAGGAAGGGCGAGGGGTTGAGCCGCCGAAGCGCGCGATAGAGCGCGAAGGGCGGCAGCCGGAACGGCACCTCGAAGCGCATGGACGGCACGACCTGAAAGATCTCGCCGGCGCGGATGTACTCCTTGGCGGTATCGACCATGCGCATGCACTCGTCACGCGTCATGTTGCCCTTGGGCACCGGCAACTCCGCCATCACCTCGTTGGCCTCGCGCCGATAGGGCAGGCTGCGCTCGAAATCGGTCAGCACCTCCGCGAGCCGCTCGCGCGCGAGATCGTAGGCGGCGCGCGCGCCGAGCTCGGCGTTGGGCCAGACCGGCGTCACCAAGGTCACGCGGTCCTGCAGATTGTCGAAGATGCAGACGATGGTCGGGCGCAGGAACATGCCGTCGGGAATGCCGAGCGTGTCCGGGTTCTTATCCGGCAGCCGCTCCATGAGCCCGACCATGTTGTAGCCCATGTAGCCGAAGAGACCGCTCGCCATGGGCGGCAGCGGCGCGGGGGTCTCGACCCGGCACTCCGCGATCAGGTCCTTGAGCGAGGCGAGCGCGGGCTTGGGCTCGCGCTCGAAGGCGTCGGCGTCGGAGCGGACGCGGCGATTGAGCTCGGCCACGTTGCCGCGGCAGCGCCAGACCAGGTCCGGCTTGAGCCCGATGATCGAATAGCGCCCGCGCACGGAGCCGCCCTCGACGGATTCCAGCAGGAAGCTCATGGGCCGCCCGTCCGCGAGCTTCAGCATCACGGAGACGGGCGTCTCCAAGTCCGCGACCAGACTGGTCCAGACCAGCACCGCCTGCTTCGCGCCGTAGGCCCGGGCGAAGCCCTCGAAGTCGGGCGATGCCTGCATCGGCCTCAGAACACTTTGTCGACGCGGGACTGGTCGATCACGACGGGGAAGTATTGGTGGAGCGCGCCGGTGTACTCCGCGAACAGGTCGGTCTGGATCTGCTGACGGATCTGAGCACTCATCGCGTCGACCCTGGGCTTGTCCGTGGCGGGATCGGCGGCGATCACCTCGGTGAGCTCCGCGACATAGACGCCGTCGTTCGACAGACCTTGCACGGCCTGGTGGGGCTTGGCGCGGAACAGGCCGGTGATGGCCGGCGGCGGCAAGCCGCCGGTCTCGCGTCCGCGCTCGATCTGAGGCGTGGTGGTGACCGTAAGGCTGTGCTGCGCCGCGATCTCCTTCAGGGGCTTGCCGCCGTTGACGGCGTCGACGATCTCCTTGGCGGTCTTCGTGATGCGGTCGATGCGTTGCTGCTGCTGCCAGGCCGCGAGCACCTGATCGCGCACCTCGGCGAGCGGGCGCACCACCGAGGGCGTCACCTTGTCGACGCGCACGACATAGAAGCCGCCGTCCTGGGTCTCGGCGACGTTGCTCACTTGGCCCGCCTCCGTGTTGAAGGCGGTGTGCAAGATGTCGGCCGACGACGACGGCAGCGCGGCCGCGCTGCCGTTGACGGCGTGGCCGTTCTCATCGACGTCGGCCGGCTTCGCCACGTTCAGCTGCAGGTCGGCGGCCACCTTGTCGAGGTCGTCGCCGCGTGCGAGCGCGTCGTCGACCTTGTTCATGACCTTGCCGATCTGCGTGTCCGCGGCGTCGTGTGCGAGCTCGGAGGCGATCTTGGGCTTTGCCTCCTCGAAGGTCTCGGTTTTCGCCGGCTGGATCTCCGTCACATGCAGGATGTGCCAACCGAAATCGGTCTGGACGGGATCGCTGATGCCGTCCTTCTCGAGCTTGAAGGCGGCGTCCGAGAGCTTGGGCTCGCCGAGCGCCTCCGCGGAGACCAGCCCGAGGTCGATGGGTCCCGAAGCCATCTTGGCGACGTCCTTCGCCACCGCCGCGAAAGCCTGGCCGCCCTTGAGCGCTGTCTCGGCCTGGTCGGCGGTCGCCTGGTCGCGCACCAGGATCTGCTCGACGTGGCGCCGGTCAGGCGTCTTGAAGTCGTCGAGCCGCCGTTGGTACTCGTCCTTGAGCTCGTCGTCGGAAAACGTGATCGCTTTGGCGAGGTCGTCGAGCGTCAGGGAGGCGACCTGGAAACTCCGCAGCTCCGGCGCCCGGAACAGCTCGGAATGCTGGTCATGAAAATCGGCGAGGTCTTGCTCGCCGGGTTCGCCGATATCGGTCGCGGAGGCGAATGGAATCATCACCGTGTCCGCCACCCGTTTCTCCGCGAGCATCCGGTAGAACGCGTCCACCAGCGGCTTCGGCGCCGCGACGCCGCCGGCCACCGCATCCGAGAGGGCGCCGCGCACCAGCTGGTTGCGCACGCTCGCCTCGTATTGCGCCTCCGACATCCGATTGTTGTTGAGGACTTGCTGATAGCGCAGGCGGTCGAATTGCCCGCCGGCATCGTGGAAGACGGGGTCGTTGAGGATCATCGTGCGCACGGCGTCGTTGCCGATCGCCAGTCGCATGCGGCCGACTTCCTGGGTGATCAGGCTGTCGGCGATGAGCTGATCGAGCTGATCTGCCACGATGCCGAGCTTCTTGGCCTCCTCGATGTCGAAGGTCTCACCGTAGGTCTGCTTCAGGGTTTGCACTTGGGTGCGCACGGCGGAGGTGAGCTGCTCCGCGCGGACCTTGTCGTTGCCGACGGTCGCGATCGTGCTATCGACGGCACTGTCGTTGAGCCAGCTGCCGATGCCCCAGAAGCCGAAGGCAACGATCAGGACCGCGAACAGGATCTTGACGACGAGGGAACCGGCTCTTGAGCGGATGGCTTGCAGCATGATGTGGGGCTTTCGTGAGCGCGGCGGATGATAGTGAGCGAGGGCCCTCATTAGCAACTCAAGAAAAAGCCCGAAAAAACTGGAGGTTGCCGGCCCCTCGACGGGCGGATCGGACCGGTGCGTGGCCACTGGCGGCGGGCGTGCGCGGTATGGTAGAGCGGGCGCGCTGATGGAGGCGCACAGGTGCGTAGGCTGGTCGCGGGCAATTGGAAGATGAACGGCCTCAAGGCCGAGGGGTTGGCGCTCGCGCGCGCGCTGGTGGCGCGGGCGGCGGCGGGCGACCCGCCCGACTGCGCGCTCGTGGTCTGCCCGCCCGCGACGCTGCTGGTCCCGATCGCCGATACGCTTCGCGGCAGCGGTATCGCCCTCGGCGCCCAGGATTGCCACGCCGAGCCCACGGGCGCGCATACCGGCGACATCAGCGCGGCCATGCTCAAGGACGCCGGCTGTACCTACGTCATCGTCGGCCATTCCGAGCGGCGCTCCGACCACGGCGAGACCGACGCGGCCGTGAACGCGAAGGCGAGCGCCGCGCACGCAGTGGGGCTGGTGCCGATCCTCTGCGTCGGCGAGACGCTGGCGGAGCGGGATGCCGGCGAGACGCTGGCGGTGGTCAAGCGCCAGGTCGAGGGGTCGCTGCCCGAGGGTCTGAAAGCGCAGCAGATCGTCATCGCCTATGAGCCGGTCTGGGCGATCGGCACCGGGCGCACGCCAACCACGCAGGAGGTGGCGGCGGTGCATGCGCGCATCCGCGCGTTGCTGCACGAGCGCGTCAAGGGCGCCGCCGAGGTGCCGATCCTTTATGGCGGGTCCGTCAAGGCTTCGAACGCCCGCGAGCTGCTCTCGGTCGAGAACGTCGATGGCGCGCTGGTCGGCGGCGCCAGCCTCGACGCCGCCGGTTTCTGGGCGATCGCGCAGAGCAGCCCGTAACGGACGACAGAGGACAGATGCCAGAACACAGCGGCATAGGTGACAAATCCACGCAGACCGACTAAAACCCGCCTCTCCCCATTCTGTCCTCTGTCGTCCGTCCTCCGTCCTCCGTCCTCCGTCCTCTGATCCATGCAAACCATCATCCTCGTCATCCATCTGATGATCGCCGTCGCGCTTGTCGGCACCGTTCTCCTGCAGAAGAGCGAGGGCGGCGCGCTCGGCATCGGCGGGGGCGGCGGCATGTCGGGGTTCATGACGGGGCGCTCGACGGCGAACCTCTTGACCCGCACCACCGCGATCCTGGCGGGTGCTTTCTTCGCCACCAGCATCCTGCTCGTCATCCTGGCGGCACACCGGAACGAGGCCAGCTCCATCCTCGAGCAGTCTGCGCCGGCCACGACCGGGCCTTCCGCGCCGGCGAGCGCTCCGGCGGCACCGAGCGCTCCCGGAGCGCCGCAGGCACCGGCTTCGACGCCCGGCGCGCCGCAACCGCCCTCGGCGCCCAGCGCGCCCCAACCGCCCGCGCAGCAGTAGAAATCTGCGCGAGCGCGCGACTCCGCGGAATTCTGCGGCGTATTCGCGCAAGCCGAGTGTCGGTGGGAGTGCGGTCCCCTCGACAATCGCGCGGGGTCGCGGGGCAAACACCGCGGATTCTGGCGGTTGCGGCAGTGCAATACCCTTGTCTGGTCCACTGTTGTGTCGGGCCCCGGGCCTCCTGTAAACTGGAGTTCCATGACGCGGTACATCTTCATTACCGGCGGCGTGGTCTCCTCACTCGGCAAGGGTCTCTCCGCGGCGGCGCTGGGCGCGCTCCTGCAGGCGCGCGGTTTCCGCGTGCGCCTCCGGAAGTTCGATCCCTACCTCAACGTCGACCCCGGGACCATGAGCCCCTACCAGCACGGCGAGGTCTACGTCACCGACGACGGCGCCGAGACCGATCTCGACCTCGGCCATTACGAGCGCTACACCGGCGTCGCCACGCGCCGGAGCGACAGCGTCACCACCGGCCGGATCTATTCCAACGTGATCGCCCGCGAGCGCCGCGGCGAGTATCTGGGCGCCACCGTCCAGGTGATCCCCCACGTCACCGATGCGATCAAGGAGTTCATCCAGGCCGATCTTGCCGACGAGGATTTCGTGCTTTGCGAGATCGGCGGCACCGTCGGCGACATCGAGAGCCTGCCGTTCCTGGAGGCGATCCGCCAGATGGGCAACGAGCTCGGCCGCGAGCGCGTGCTCTATGTCCATCTGACGCTGGTGCCCTGGATCCCCTCCGCCGGCGAGCTCAAGACCAAGCCGACGCAGCACTCCGTCAAGGAGTTGCTCGGCCTCGGCATCCAGCCGGACATCCTGCTCTGCCGCTGCGACCGGCCAATCCCCGAGGGCGCGCGCAAGAAGATCGCGTTGTTCTGCAATCTCCGGGAGGCCCGAGTCATCCCGGCGCTCGACGTCGATACCATCTACGGCGTGCCGAGCGCCTATCACGCCGAGGGCTTCGACCGCGAAGTCTGCAGCCATTTCGGCATCGAGGCCCGCGAGCCCCGGCTGGAGCAATGGCAGACCATCGTCTCCCGCATCCGCAAACCCGAGGGCGAGGTCAACATCGCCGTGGTCGGGAAGTACACGCACTTGAAGGACAGCTACAAATCGCTGGCCGAGGCGCTCTCCCACGGCGGCATCGCGAACAACATGCGGGTCAATCTGAATTGGATCGATTCCGAGGTGTTCGAGCGCGAAGACACCGTCCAGCATCTCGAGGGCGTGCACGGGATCCTGGTGCCCGGCGGCTTCGGCGAGCGCGGCTCCGAGGGCAAGATCGAGGCGGCGCGGTTCGCGCGCGAGCGCCAGGTGCCCTATTTCGGCATCTGCTTCGGCATGCAGATGGCGGTGATCGAGGCCGCGCGGCACTTGGCCGATCTTCCCGGCGCGAGCTCGACGGAGTTCGGTCCGTGCCAGGATCCCGTGATCGGCCTGATGACGGAGTGGATGCGCGGCAACGTGCTAGAGCGCCGCAAGGCGAACGGCGACATGGGCGGCACCATGAGGCTCGGGGCCTATGAGGCGATGCTCGACGCGGGAAGCCGCGTTTCCGAGATCTACGGCGGCGCCACCCGGATCAGCGAGCGCCACCGGCACCGCTACGAGGTCAACGTCAACTACAAGGACCAGCTCGAGGCCGTGGGCTTGCGCTTCTCGGGCATGTCGCCCGACGGCGAGCTGCCGGAGATCGTCGAGATCCCCGAGCACCCCTGGTTCATCGGCGTGCAATACCACCCCGAGCTCAAGTCGAAGCCCTTCGAGCCGCACCCGCTGTTCGCCGACTTCATCCGCGCCGCGCTCGACCAGAGCCGGCTGGTGTAACGCCCGGGACGCTCAGTCACTCCATTGTCGCCTGAGCACGCGAGCCAACGCGCGATCATGACACTCGCGCTTGCGATCCTGTTCCTGTCCTTCACGCCGATCCTGTTCCGCTGGTCGGAGCTCGGGCCGACCGCGAGCGCTTTCTATCGCGCGTTGCTGACCATTCCGATCTTCTGGGTTTGGGTGGCAGTCGAAAGTCGTCGTGGCGCCCGAACCGAGCTTGCGCGCCTGCGGCTCCGGCGAGCGGACCTGTGGCTCATGGTCTTTGCGGGGGCGGTTTTCGGGATGAACATCGCGGCCTATGCGTGGGCCGTACACCTGACCTCGGTCGCCAATGCGAGCCTGCTCAGCAACCTAGCTCCGATCTTCGTCTCGCTTGCGAGCTTCCTGCTGTTCGGCGAGCGGGTGAGCCGCGGATTCATCGCCGCCATGATCGCGGCGATCGTCGGCGTCACCATCTTGGTCGGCGACAAGCTCGCCGTCGGTCGCGGCGAGATCCTCGGCGACGGGCTGGGCGTGTTCTCGTCGCTCGCCTTCGCGGGTTACCTGATGGCGATCGGCCGCTTGCGCCTGCGCCAGCGCCAGCGCTCGTCGACGGTCATGGCGGCGAGCGTCGTGGTCACCGCGCTTTGCCTCCTGGCGCTCGCGCTCGCCACGGGCGAGAGCCTATTGCCGCGGACGCTCTATGGCTGGGCAGATCTGCTCGCGCTGGCACTGATCTCGCACGCGCTCGGCCAGGGGCTGCTCACCGTCGCGCTTGCCCACGTCAGTCCCACCCTCTCGGCGGTGAGTCTGCTGACCTTGCCGGTGACGGCGGCGCTCTACGGTTGGCTGTTCTTCGCCGAGCCGCTCACGCTCAACCAGGCGATCGGCGCGCCGATGGTGCTCGCGAGCATTCTGGCTGCGCGGCTCGCGATGTTGCCTAGGCGTCCGTGACGACGGAGCGCGCGCTGTAGCGCAGGCCCATGGCGCGCCCGCGCTCGTGGAGCGAGGTCATCCACTCGTGCGCCGCCGCGGCCTTGGCCTCGCCGGGCGGCCGGCGCGCCTGCTGCGTGCGCAACCGGTCGAGCATGCCGCGGAGATCCTCGGCCTCGACGCGATCGCGGGTCATCAGCGCGCGGACCAGCGGGTCGGACAGCACGTCCTCCAGCGTGGGCTCGCGCTCGAGCTCGTCTTGGGGGTCACGCATCGGGGGTCTCCTGGGGTCTGAGCGGGTTTCTCGACCCCGCTCATGTAGTCACCCTACCCGTGGTACGCATGTGAACTCGATCACATCCCCGTCGATTTTGTCTGGCCGCGGTAATGCTGGTCCGGCGGCAATTCCACATTGAGTGCGCGTGCCCTCACATCATGCAGGAACGCCCGCAGATGATCGGGGTTCACGCGATCCCGGCGCATCATCAACTGAATCACGGGATCGGCGAGGATATCCCTCAGCTCCGGCTCGCCCGTCAGCCATCGACGCATGACACTCTCCAACTAACTCCAACAAACTCCAACGCAGCGGTGCGTCCTCATGTGACGCAGGTTACGTCGCGAACCGTGGCCGGAGTGTGACGCGGGGCACGCGCGGCGACCGAACCCATGTTTTTGCCACGCGCCACTCCGCGCTGGTCCTTCGCCTAACTTCCTTGTAAGGAGGGACGCATGACCGCCGCCCGCACCGTCCACGTCGGCAATCTCGCGATCGCCAACGACAAGCCGTTGGCGCTGATCGCGGGTCCGTGCGCGCTCGAGAGCCGCGCGCACGCGCTCGAGATGAGTCACGCGCTGGTCGAGCTCACGGGCAAGCTCGGCATCGGCCTCATCTACAAGACCTCCTTCGACAAGGCGAACCGTACCTCGCTCGAGGGTGCGCGCGGCATCGGGCTCGAGGCAGGCCTGCCGATCCTGGCGGAGATCCGCGAGACCTTCGGCTGCCCGGTGCTGACCGACGTGCACGAACCCGGCCAGTGCGCCGCCGTCGCGGAGGCCGTCGACGTCCTGCAGATCCCGGCCTTCCTCTGCCGGCAGACGGATCTGCTGGTGGCGGCCGCAAAGACGGGGCGCGCCGTCAATATCAAGAAGGGCCAGTTCCTGGCGCCCTGGGACATGACCAATGTCGCGCGCAAAGTGGCCGAGGCCGGCAACACGAACATCCTGCTCTGCGAGCGTGGCGTGAGCTTCGGCTACAACACGCTGGTCAACGACATGCGCGCGCTGCCGATCCTGGCAGAGACCGGCTATCCCGTGGTGTTCGACGCCACCCACTCGGTGCAGCAGCCCGGCGGCAAGGGCAGCTCGACCGGCGGGCAGCGCGAGTTCGTGCCGGTGCTGGCGCGCGCCGCGGTCGCGGTCGGCGTCGCCGCCGTCTTCATGGAGACGCACCAGGACCCGGACAAGGCGCCCTCCGACGGCCCCAACATGGTCAAGCTCAAGGACCTGCCCGCGCTGCTGGAGACGCTGCTGGAGCTCGACCGGTTGGCGAAGGCGCGGCCGGTCACGCTCGGCTCCTAGCGTGCGTCCTTCGACGCGCGGCTCTTCGAGCGGCTTGCTCAGGATGAGGGGCTTTCCTTGGTACTTAAATAATTCTACTTCATCCTGAGCAAGCGAAGCGCGTCGAAGGACGCACGGTGTCCATGTTCAGCAGCCCGGGAAGAACTCGATGACCGCCATCACCGACATCATCGGCCGCGAGATCCTCGACAGCCGCGGGAACCCCACAGTGGAGGTCGACGTGGTCTTGGAGACCGGCGCGGTGGGCCGGGCCGCGGTGCCGTCGGGCGCGTCGACCGGCGCGCACGAGGCGGTGGAGTTGCGCGACGGGGACATGAAACGCTACGGCGGCAAGGGCGTGCGGCGCGCGGTCGACGCGGTCAACGGCGAGATCTTCGACGCGCTTTCCGGCTTCGACGCCGAGGACCAGCTCGGCATCGACCGCACCTTGATCGCGCTCGACGGCACTCCCAACAAGAGCCGGCTCGGCGCCAATGCGATCCTCGGCGTCTCGCTGGCGGCGGCGAAGGCCGCGGCTCTAGAGGCTGGCATGCCGCTCTACCGCCAGATCGGCGGCGTCTTCGCGCGCACGCTTCCGCTGCCGCAGATGAATATCGTCAACGGCGGCGTCCATGCCGATAATCCCATCGACTTTCAGGAATTCATGATCCTGCCGGTCTCGGCGCCCACCGTGGCGGACGCCGTGCGCATGGGCTCCGAGGTGCTCCACGCCTTGCGCAAGCAGCTCAAGGACGCCGGCCACAACACCAACGTCGGCGACGAAGGCGGCTTCGCGCCCAATCTCGCCTCGGCGGACGCGGCGCTCGGCTTCATCGCGAAGGCGATCGAGGCCGCCGGCTATAAGCCCGGCGAGGACGTGGCGCTCGGCCTCGACGTCGCCGCGAGCGAGCTCTTCGAGAAGGGCAAGTACGTGCTGGAAGGCGAGGGCAAGACGCTCGACGCGGCCGGCCTCACGAAGATCTACGAGGACCTCGTGCGCCGCTATCCCATCGTCTCGATCGAGGATGGCATGGCCGAGGACGACGTTGAGGGCTGGGCGCACTTGACGCGCAGCCTCGGCGGCAAGATCCAATTGGTGGGCGACGACAACTTCGTCACCAATCCGAAGCGGCTTGCGGACGGCATCGCCAAGGGCGTCGCCAACGCGATCCTCGTCAAGGTGAACCAGATCGGCACGCTTTCGGAGACGCTGGAGACCGTGGAGATGGCGCAGCGCGCGAGCTACGGCGTGGTGATCTCGCACCGCTCCGGCGAGACCGAGGACGCAACCATCGCCGACATCGCCGTCGCCACCAACTACGGCCAGATCAAGACCGGCTCGCTCGCGCGCTCCGACCGCACCGCGAAATACAACCAGCTCATCCGCATCGAGGAGCAGCTCGGCCCGGCCGCGCGCTACGCGGGGCGGGCGGCGTTGAAGCGATAGAGGGCTTCGGCGGCGTGATGCGGCTGTCACACTCGGGCTGGAGGTTTTCCGCGGCCTCGTCTTTGCGGCCGAGCGGACTACCTCCCTGAGCGCGGACCGGACGCATCGCGTTCGGATCAGCGCGCAACGAAGGGAGTGCACCCAATGCCGACGATCACCGTCAAGGACGGCACCGAGATCTATTACAAGGACTGGGGAACCGGGCAACCCGTCGTCTTCAGTCACGGCTGGCCGCTCTCATCCGATGCCTGGGAGGACCAGATGGTG
>DATNIT010000070.1:0-17835 GCA_035604335.1 Allostellaceae bacterium
CTTCGCCGAGAAGGTCATGCCGCAGCTCAAGGACCTGTTCTCGGAGTGGGAGGACCGCTGGTGGCCGAAGCCGATGGAGCAAAAGCTCCGGGCGGAGATTCCCGCCTTCTCGCCCCGCGCCGCCGCCGAGTGACACGATCCCTGCCGACATGAGCCCGCCGGAGACTCTGACCGTCGAGGTCAACGGCTTTCCCTGCCGGGTCTGGCGGAAAGGCCGCGGCGCCAAGTTGGGCTTCCTTGCGGGCCTCGGGGGATTGCCGCGGTGGGTGCCGTTCCTCGACCGGTTGGCCGAGCAGCGCCAGGTGATCGTGCCGTCGCTCCCGGGCTTTCCCGGCGCCACGGGCCACGGAGTCCTCGACAATCACCTGGATTGGGTCCTCGCGACGCGCCAGCTCATCGAGGCGGCGGAGCTCGAGGGCGCGGATCTCGCGGGAAGCTCGGTCGGCGCCTCCTTCGCCGCGGAGATCGCGGCGATCTGGCCCGATTGCGTGCGCCGCCTGTCGCTGATCGCGCCCCTCGGCCTTTTCGACGAGCGCGAGCCCATGACCGATCCCTGGGCCCAGCGCGCCAAGGACGTGCCGGGCCTCATGTGCGCCGATCCCGCCATCTGGGAGCGCCTCAAGGAGACGCCGCCGGGCGCCAATTCGATCGAATGGCCGATCGAGCAGTCGCGTGCCAACGAGGCCGCGGCGCGCGCCTTCTGGCCGCTGGGCAATACCGGCCTCGCCAAGCGGTTGCCCCTCATCAAGGCGCCGACGCAACTGATCTGGGGCGCCGGCGATCGGATATTGCCCCAGAGCTACGCCGGCAAGTTCGCGGAGAAGATCTCAGGCAAGACGGAGATCCGCGTGATCGAGGGCGCGGGCCACCTGGCGGAACTCGATCGGCCCGCCGAGGTCGCCGCGGCGATCCTCGACTGGACCCGCTGACGCTCCGCGATGGCCGGCCTCGATCCCGATGCCCAGCGCATCCTCGACCTGATCCGAGAGGCCGGGCGTCCGCCTTACGAGACCCTGACTCCGCAGGAGGCGCGCGAGGTCTATCGGGCCGGACGCCGCATCCTGCAGCCTGACCCGCAGAAAGTCGCGGAGATGCGCGATCTCGAGGCGCCTGCGCCGCACGGCACCATTCCCCTGCGGCTCTATCGCGGCATCGGCACCGAGCGCGGCGCGATCCTGCCGGCCCTCGTCTACTTCCACGGCGGTGGCTGGGTAATCGGCGACCTCGACACGCACGACGGCGTTTGTCGAGTGCTCGCCAACGCTGCCGGCTGTGCCGTGATCTCGGTCGACTATCGCCTCGCGCCCGAGCACAAGTTCCCGGCCGCGGTCGATGACGCCGTGGCAGCCACTGAATGGATCGCCGCGCATGCCGGGACACTTGGCATTGACGCGAACCGTCTCGCCGTCGGCGGCGACAGCGCCGGCGGCAACCTCGCAGCCGTCGTGGCGCTGGTCGCGCGCGATCGCGGCGGCCCGCGCTTGCGGCACCAGCTGCTGCTCTATCCCGCAACCGATTTCGTGACCAGCGACGATCCCCAGCGCGAGCGCTTCGAGGGCTTCCCGCTCAACGTCGTGACTATGAACTGGTTCCGCGACCACTATCTCCGCGGCCCCGCGGATTATAGCGACTGGCGCGCCTCACCGCTCCGCGCATCGGATCTTCGCGGTTTGCCGCCCGCCTATGTGCTCACCGTCGGCTTCGATCCGCTCCATGCCGAGGGCGAGGCCTACGCGAGTCGGCTCCGCGACGCCGGCGTCCCCGTGCAGCACCGCCACATCGCCGAGCAGATGCACGGCTTCCTCACCATGGGCAAGATCATCGCCGCTGCGAGGCCCGCGACCGAGCAAGCCGCCGCCGCGGTCAGAGCGGCGCTCGGCTAGGGTTGTTCTCCCGAGTAGATGGAAGCACCCCCTCACCCCAACCCTCTCCCCGTCGGGGAGAGGGGGCACGCTAACTGTTCTCCCTCTCCCCTCGGGGAGAGGGTTGGGGTGAGGGGGCGGTCTGATTACAAGAACCTCTGACACTCACTCCGGCGCGATGCGATAGTCCTTGATCACCTCCGGGTCTGGCTCGCGGCCGAGGCCGGGGCCCAGCCGCACCGCGAACTTGCCGCGCACGGGATCGATGGCGTCGCCGTAGAGGCTCGCTTCCAGCTTCAGATAGAAGCGCTCGATCAGGCTCGGCGTGGCGCTCGCGGCGGCGAGCTGCAGCGTCGCAAGGAAGCCGGGGCCGAAATAGGGCGAGTGCGGCATGAGGGCGACGCCATGCGCCTCGGCGAGCACCGCCACCTTGCGGAACTCGGTGATGCCGCCGACCTTGGTGACGCTGGGCTGCGCGTAGGTGACGGCACCAGCCGCGAACATCTTCTCGAACTCGAAACCCGTGCAGGCGTTCTCTCCGGCGGCGATGGCGATGCCGGTCTCGCGCCGAAGCGCGGCCAGCGAGCGGAAATCCTCCGGCGGAAAGATCGGCTCCTCGAGCCAGAAGAGGTCGTGGGGCTTGAGGCGGAGCGCATTCGCGCGCGCCTCGACGGGTGTCCACGGGCAATTCGTGTCGACCATGATCGGCACACCCGCTCCCGCGGTCTCGCGGGCAGCCCTGACCTCCGGCTCCTCGGTCTCGTGCAGCTTGATGTAGCGGTAGCCCTGCGCGAGCGCTGCGCGCGTGTGCTCGGCCACGATCTCGACGTCGTGCAGATGGAACAGGCTCGCATAGGCGTCGATCTCCGTGCGCACGGGGCCGCCGAGCAATTCCGCGAGCGGCTTCCCGGCGCGCTTCCCTGCGAGGTCCCAGAGCGCGATATCGAGGCCGCCGATCGCGAAGATCGTGATGCCGTAGCGGCCGAAGAGATGCAGCGCCTTCTGGAGTTGATGGTTGAGGCCGGCGATGTCCCGGGGATCGCGCCCGAGGGCGAACGGCGCCACCATGCGATCGAGCGCCGCCTTGACCGCGGCTTGGCAGTGGTAGGCGAAGGCGTCGCCCCAGCCGACGAGACCGTCCGAAGTCTCGACCCGCACCAGCAATGTCTCGAGCCCAGTCCAGGCGCGGCCGCGCCAGCCCGTGGATTTCCCCACGGGCTCGAAGGGTATCTTGAGCGGGATCGCCTCGACGCGTGTGATCGTCAGGGGTGCCACCACTTGCCTCCCAGTACGATGCCGCGCACCGCGAGCTTCTTGTTGCCCTTGAGCGGTTCGGCGAGCACGTCGTGATAGGTGAACTCGCCCTCCTCGATGGAGATCAGCGTGGCATCGCCCACCGCGCCCGGCTTGAAGGTTCCAAGCTCAGGCCGCTTGATCGCGGCTGCCGGCGCCGAGGTCGCCGCTCGGATCACCTGAGGCAGCGGCACGCCCAGCGCCACGAACTTGGAGAGCGTGTGCAGGAGATCGAAGGCGGGGCCCTCGATGCTGAGGCTGTGCACGTCGCTGCTGATGACGTCGGGCAGGAAGCCCGCCGCGAGCATGGCGCGCGCGGTGCCGAAGCCGAAGGAGCCTTGGCCGTGCCCGATGTCGAAGATGACGCCGCGCTCGCGCGCCGCGGCGATCTCCTCGCGCACGCCGCCCTCGGGAGCCGCGGGCGAGTTGGGGAACGGCCGGAAGCAATGCGTGAGCACGTCGCCCTTGCGGAGCCGGCTCACCACCTCGAGCCGGCTCGGCGGCGGGAAATCGAGATGGCACATGACGGGGAGCCCCACGGCCTCCGCGACCTCGAGCGCCATATCGAGCGGCGCCACGCCCGAAGCGCCGCCGGCGCCCTTGCCGACGCGCACCTTGATGCCGACCACGAGATCGCGGTTCTCCTCCGCGACCTTCCTGCATTCCCGGAGATCGAGCAGCCGGATATCGGCGCACTCGCCCACCATCACGGTCGCGCTGAAGGCGTAGATGCCGGCAAAGGAGATGTTGAGGTAGGGCAGGATGCGCACCGGCGCAGGCTCGATCACGTGCCGGCGGAAGCCGTGGAAATTGCCGGGCCCGGAGCTGCCGGCATCGACGAAGGTGGTGGTGCCGCTCGTGCGCGCGAGCGCGGGCGCATCGACGCCCAGCGACGTCCCGCCCCAGTAGACATGGGTGTGCAGGTCGATCAGGCCAGGCGTCACGATCAGGCCCTTGGCATCGCGGACCTCGGCGTCGCGGGCGTGAGGCGCATCGCGCCCGACGGCCTTCACCCGCCCGTCCGCGAAGACCACATCGGCGATCCCGTCCAGATTTTGGCTGGGATCGATCACCCGTCCGCCCTTCAGCACCAGCTCGGCCATGCGCGCTGCTCCCCTAGAAATCCGCGTTACGGGGAACCTTAGCGAGGGAGGACGGCGGGATGAAGGGAATTGCGCCTGGGCGCGCGCCTACCGCCGGCGCCTACTTGTTCAATCCCGTGAAGGCGCCGACGCTGGCTTTGGTCTTGGTGAGCAGCGTCTGCAGGGCCGTGCGGGGATTCTTCGTGTAGTCGCTATAGAGGTAGAGCGACACCAGCCGGCTGCGGACCACCGTCAAGGCCATGACGCCGGCCTGGGTGAAGGTCTCGTCGCCCGCCTGGAGCTTGGAGAGAAAGCCCAGATAGATCGAGCTGTCGTCTCGATCGAGCACGCCCACCGACGAGAACGATTGCATATCGAGGCGCGACACCGCCTCGTGCAGGCGCTGCGCCACGCCTTCCCGGACTTGGGCGGGATCGACGGCTTCGCGCGCGAGGTCATCGAGTGCTGCGCGAGTGAGCGGCTTGCCCACCATGGTCGTCGGCGTCATCACCAGGCCGAAATCCCGGATCCGCGCCCCGGACTCGGCGTGGCCGCGCAGCTGGTCGCAATCGCCGAATGCGGTGTGGACCACGTTGGCCTGGTTCGTCTGCTTGTGCACCGCCAGCACCACCGACATGAGATCGGCGGGGTACAGGCAATACCCCTCAGGCGGATCGAATTTGAGGACGATGCCGCCGGGGTTGACCTGGGCGTGCGGCGGGGGAGTCGCCAAGGCCTGCTGCTCCGGGGGAGCCGCCGTATCGTCGGTAGACGGAGGTGCCGGCGCCGGCTCCGCGGTCGCCGGTGGCGACGGCGGGCTCCGGTAACTGAACACCGCATAGGCGCCGGTCGAAGCCCCGATGATCGCGACACTAAGGGCGACCTGCACCCATGACACCGAGCCCAGCCGGCCCCGCAGCAGCCAGCGCGTGCCGAGCCATCCCAGCAGAATGAGCAGACCGATGCCCAGGCCGACCTCGGCGCCGAGCGCGAGCCGCGTCCAGTCGACGTCCATTGACGTGGGTCCCCTACCCCCAACGCACCCAAAGCATGCGCGTTCGAGATTCTGCCGGGAAGCATCCTTATTGAGGCTCGGCTTTGCAGGAGCGCGGCGAAACCGCTATAGTAAATCAATTCTTAATCGCTGAACCGCCCCGCAAATGATTGAAGTACAAAGAGTTTCGCGCGGAGTGGACACGGTGCGCAGGGCCGTGGTCCCGCGCGCGGACCTTCAGCGGGCCTTGCGGGAGTTTACGCAACCGTCGCTGTTCTGGGGCACGGCGCTGGCGGTCGCCGACCTCGCGCAATACGCCGCGGCGCTCGCCGGGGTGCTTTGGCTGGCGCCACTCTGGGCCAAGATCGCCTGCTCGATCTTTGCCGGGCTCAAGATCGCCAACCTCGCTACCCTCGGCCACGATGCCGCTCACGGCAGCCTGACGCCGAGCGCTCGCCTGAACCAGATCCTCGGCATCGTCGTCTTCATGCCGGGCCTGACCAATTGGGCGCTCTGGATCTACGAGCATCATCGGCGCCATCATCCCTACACGAATGGCGCGCTGGTCGACACCTATACTCCGCTCTCGAAGGCCGAGTACGACGCGCTGCCGCGCTGGCGCCGCGCGCTCAAGCGGTTGCATCGCAATCCGCTCGGGCTCGGCTTTGCGCCCTATTACATCGTCGAGCGCTGGTGGGAGGTGAAGCTGCTGCCGCGTGCGGGCGTTCCCGCGAAGTTCCGGGCGTCGGCGTGGCGGCATTTCGCGTTGTTGATGGGCTATCTCGGAGCATTCCTTGGGGTGCTGGTGGCGGCGCCTCTCTATTCCGAGACCGCCAGCGCTACCGCGCTCCTGCTGGGCTTCGCGGTGCCATTCTACATCTGGATGGAGCTGATGAGCGCGTCGCTCTATTTCCAGCACACGGACCCCGGCATTCCCTGGTTCAAGTCCGAGCCCGACCGGCGCAGGCTCCCGGCCGAGGCGCTGACGCTGCACCTGGCATTTCCGGTGTGGTTCTCGCGCTACATGCATCACGTCTACGACCATCCGGTGCACCACGTGCAGCCCGCCATTCCCTGTTATCGCCTGCACGAGGCTCAACTGGCGCTCAATCGGCTCGCGCCCGATCGCGTGAGCCGGCGGTTCAGCTTCGGGCTGCTCTGGGACACGCTTCGGCGCTGCAAGCTCTATGACTACGAGCGGCACCGCTGGCTCGACTTCGACGGCCAGCCCACCGGCGAGCCGATCCTGCGGCGAGCCGTCACAGTGCCCTATCGGGTTCGCGAGCTCGTGCCGGCGGCAGAGTAGTCGAACGCGCCGTTAGCCTCTGTTTTGCCACGCCTGCGGGACTGCGTGGCTTGGCGAGACTACCGAAATGATGGAATGATCCGTCTCGATCCGTATTCCCAGGCAGCGAGGCCATGGATTACCTGAAGCGTCACGTCGTGGTGACCGGCGGCACCGGCGCGCTCGGGCTCGCCGTGGTCGAGGCATTGCTCCGCCACGCCGCGGAGGTGCATGTACCGTACCGGCGCTCGGCCGAGGCCGAGCGCTTTCCGTTCCGGGCCGATGCCCGAGTGCGCCTGGCCGGACCCATCGATCTCGCGAGCGAGGCAGAGGTCGGTCGCTTTTATGCGAGCGTGCCCGCGCTCTGGGCTTCCATCCATTTGGCCGGCGGCTTCGCGATGGGCGGCATCGCCGAGACGGATCACGCGGCCCTGCTCCACCAGCTCGAGATGAACTTCATAAGCTGCTTCCTCTGCTGCCGCGCATCGGTGACCGCGATGCGCGCCGGCGGCGGCGGGCGCATCGTCAATGTGGCGGCGCGACCGGCCCTCGAGCCGCGCCAGGGCGCCGGCATGAGCGCCTATGCCGCGAGCAAGGCCGCGGTCGCGGCTCTCACCCAGGCGCTCGGCGAGGAGCTCGCCCAGGACGGCATCCTCGTCAACGCGGTGGCGCCCTCGATCCTGGACACGCCAGCCAATCGCGCAGCCATGCCCAAGGCAAGGCACGACCTCTGGCCCAAGACCGAGGAGGTCGCGGAGGCCATCGTGTTTCTCGCCAGCCCGGAGAACCGCGTGGCGCGCGGCGCCGTGGTGCCGGTCTACGGTCGCTCGTAAGCCGCGCGATTTCGGAGTCCCCTTTTGGCAGCCGCAAGTCATCGCGAGATCCTGCGCATTCTGAGCGGCATCGTGCCGGGCATGTTCCTGGCGGCGCTGGATCAGACCATCATCACGACGCCGCTCCCCACCATGGCGGCGGAGCTCGGCGGGGTTGAGCATCTCTCCTGGGTCGTCTCGATCTACCTCCTGACCGCCACGGCCGCGACGCCGATCTATGGCAAGCTCAGCGATCTCTACGGCCGGCGCGGCCTGCTCCAGGGCGCGATCGTCATCTTCCTCGCGGGATCGGCGCTGGCGGGACTCGCCCAGACGATGCCGCAACTGATCGGTGCGCGCGCGCTCCAGGGGCTCGGCGGCGGCGGTCTCATCACGCTCGCGCAGACCGTGATCGCCGACCACGTCTCGCCGCGCGAGCGGGGGCGCTATCAGGCCTATCTCAGCGGCGTCTGGGCGACCGCGAGCGTGGGCGGTCCGGTTCTGGGCGGGCTTTTCGTCGACCAGCTCAACTGGCGTTGGGTGTTCTGGATCAATCTGCCGGTCGGCGCGCTGGCGCTGCTGCTGTGTTGGCTCGCGCTCCGCCACTTGCCGCAGCACTACGAGCGGCGCTCGATCGACTATCTCGGCGCGCTGCTGCTCACGCTCGGAGTGGCCTCGCTGCTCCTGGTCGCCGCCTGGGGCGGGTCGCAATTCCCGTGGCTGTCGGCGCCGATCCTCGGTCTCTCGGCGATGGGCATCGCGCTCCTCCTCGCCTTCGCGCTTCAGGAGCTGCGCGCCCAGGAACCTATCCTGCCGCCGCGGCTGTTCCGGAACGATATTTTCCGCGTCGCCAATTCCTGCGCCACCGTGGTCGCCATGGTGATGTTCGGCACCACCATGCTGTTGCCGATTTTTCTGCAACTGGTGGCGGGCATGAGCGCCGGGCGGTCGGGCCTCGTGCTGGCGTCGCTCACCGGCGGCAGCGTGGTGGGCGCTTTCTCCTCGGGCCAGATCATGCGGGCGACCGGCAGCTACAAGCGGCAGCCTCTGGTCGGGCTTTCGCTGGCGACGCTCGCCTTGATCCTGCTTGCCTCCATGAGCGCCGATACGCCGGTGGTGCTGACCGGCGCCGGCTTGGCGCTCTTGGGAGTGGGCGTCGGCGCGACTTTCCCGGTGATGCTCGTCGCGGTGCAGAACGCCACGGATCCCCGCGACATCGGCGCCGCAACGTCCGCCGTGAACTTCTTCCGCTCCATGGGCGGGTCCTTCGGCGCGGCGCTGCTGTGGTCCGTGCTGATCACCGCGCTCTCGTACAGGCTCTCCGGGAATGGCGCGCCGGGGCTCCCCGAGAGCGGAATCGCCCTGCTGCAAGGCGGCGCAGAGGCGTTTGCGAAGCTTTCTCCCGCGCTCAGAGCCACGGTGCTGCCGGCGCTCGCCGGCTCGTTCCACGTCGTCTTTGCCGCGGCGGCGGTGCTTAATGTGATCGCTCTGGCCATCGCGAGCCTGCTGAGGGAGCTGCCGTTGCGCACCACGCCCAGCGCGATCGCGCCGCGCTCCGCCGCGGAGCGCCTCTCCGCGGATTGAGCGGCCGTCGGATCGCCGGGACTTGGCGGAAAACTCGGCCAAATGCGCGGCGACGGTCGTGGTCGACGAGATCGGGAGTGGCTAGGCTCGATGGGTTCTCGGCGGCCGCAGGCACGCCCCGCGGCTCGGCTCATACGGGCTCGCTGCTCCGGGACGACCAGCACGCCCGTATGGGACGAGGCCGACGGCGCGGATCAGACCTCGGCCGCCGGGATCTTTCCCTCGTCGGACGCCGCCCCTAGCCGGACCGCTGGGCCGACGGCACTGGTTTCATCGGGACGACGCGGGCTTTCGACAGCAGAAAGCTCACAGTCGTCCCCACGCCCGGAGCGCTCTCGATGACCAGTCCGCCGCCGTGCAGCTCGACCAGCTGCTTGGCGATCGGCAATCCGAGCCCAGTGCCCTCGTACCGCCGCTGAAGGCCGCTGTTGATCTGGCGGAATGGCGTCAGCGCCAGCGGAACCTCTTCCGGAGACATGCCGATGCCGTGGTCCTCGACCGAGACGCGGAAGCGCCCGTCCGCCAGGATTTCGCTGCGCACGGTAACCGTCGATCCCGGCCCGGAGAACTTGACGGCATTCGATAGCAGGTTGAGCACGACGCGCTTGAGCGCAATCTCGTCCGCGGTGACGCGTATGCCGCGCGCCGGGTTATCGAACTCGATGCGAACCAGCGCGGCGTCGGCGCGCGGTTTCATCAATCGGATCGCCGAGGCGATCACAGCGGTCGGATCGAAGGTCGTCTCGTCCAGCCTGAAGGAGTTGGCCTCGATCTTCGCGACGTCGAGGATGTCCGTGATGACCTGCAACAAGTGGCTGGCGCTGTCGCGGATATCGGTGACGTAAGCGTCGTACTTCGACGAGCCCAGCGGTCCGAACATCCCCGTCTGCATGATCTCGGAGAAGCCGATGATGGCGTTGAGCGGCGTGCGCAGCTCGTGGCTCATATTGGCGAGCAGCTCGGACTTTGCTTGGCTCGCGGCCTCCGCGACCTCCTTGGCCCGCCGAATCTCCTGCTCGGCCCGCCGCTGCTCCGTCACGTCGATCGCGGCGACCAGGGATGCCTTGTGCCCGCCGAACTCCAGAGACTCGGCGATTACATCGACCAGGATGATCGAACCGTCGGCCTTGCGGTGGCGCCGATTGGGAAAACTGCCCAGCATTCGCGCGCTCCGCGGATCGCCGTAGCCGAGCTCGTGGTAATCCGGCATCATCTCGCTCAGAGGCAGCGCCAGAAATCGCTCCCGGCTATAGCCATATTGCGTGACCGCCGCCTTGTTCACCTCGAGGCATTCCTGGGTATCGACGTCGCGCACCCACATCGGAATGGGATTCGCGTCGAACAGGAGCCGAAACATCGTCTCGCGCTCGACCAAGGTCGCTTGGAGGCGGTGGCGCTCCGTCGCATCCCGGAGGATGGCGATGCACCGGACGAGGCCGCTGGCCTCGTCCCGGGTCGGGACGACGCTGACATCGACCCAGAGATCGGCGCCGTCTTTGCGCCGATGCATGATCTCGAGCTCCGCCGGCGTCCCCTTCGAGAGGGCGAGACGCAAACGCTCGACTGCGCTCTCCCCGCCGGGCGTCGCCCAAAGCAGCTCCGGCGCCCGTCCGCGCAGCTCGTCGGGGGGATACCCGGTCAGGCGAGTGAATGCCGGATTGACGTAGATGATCCGCGGCTCCCCCGGTGCGCCGCCGGGCTCGGTCTGAGTGATCATTACCCCGTCGTTCGCGTTGAGCACCACCGACTCAAGCAGCGAAATCTGCTCCTCGGCGATCTTGCGGCGGAGAATGGGCCGCGTCTTGCGCACCAAAGCCTCGATGCGCTCCGCGACGCCTTCGATATCGCCGAGGGGATGCCGGAACAGGAAGTTCATCGCAAATACGCGGTGGTCCTGCTCCACGGGAATGCAGATTGCGCTGCAATAACCGAGTCGAGTCACCTCGGGGATCAGCGGATAGCGCTGGATGTCCAGAGACGCGAGATCGCGCACGAGCTTGCGCTCACGGGTGGTCAAAACCTCCCCGATCAGACTAGTTCCTGGATTGAGCACCGCGGGTCGGCCACGGTCGATCTGATCCGATGTTCTCGTTCCGTCATCGTCTTGCGCAGCAAGCAGGTGGCAGACGGAGCCGCGCGAGTCCAGCAGCCAGGCTCGGGCGGAGCTCGCATCCACGGCCTCTCGGATGATCCTCAGCGCCGCCTCCATTCCGGCCTTGACGCCGGAGGCCGCCGCGATCGCGCTCATGAGCTCATTGGCAAGCGCGAGGTCGCGTTCCACCGCCGCCCGCACCGCGAGCTCGCGCTTGAGCTCGAGCTCGTTCATCACCAGGCGCGCGAGGGTGGCGAGCCGGCTCTGGTCCTCGGAACTGAATTCGCTTCTCGGTCTACGATCGACGACGCAGAGCACTCCGATCCGGTAACCGTCTCGCGTGATCAGGGGCGCGCCGGCATAGAAGCGAACGCCGAGCTCGCCCACTACCAGCGGGTTGTTCGCAAAGGCGGGATCCTCGCGCGCGTTCGGCACGAGCGTGATCTCGTCGCTCAGCACGGTGCGCGCGCAGAGCGTGATGTCGCGAGGGATTTCCGAGATGTCCACGCCGATATGCGATTTGAACCAAGCGCGATCCGCGTCGAGAAACGAGACCAGCGCGATCGGCGCCTTGAACAGCGAGGCCGCGAGGCGAGCGACACGGTCGAACGCCTCGTCCGGCGGGGTATCCAAGATGGCGTAGCGGCGAAGAGCGGCGAGGCGGCCAGCCTCGTCCGGCAGCACTGGAGCTAGCACGCGACCCCCGAATTCCGCAGACGCTTCCCTATGCTCGACCAGGCATGATGAATAGGGCGTTAACGCCTCGAGGCACCCGCCATACCCTTGAAAATGTGCGAGTCCCGCCGCGTTGACAAGACCCCGATCCCGCCCCTAGCGTGGCCGCCCAAACCGGCATAGGAGCCCGCCGCGGCCCCATGACAGAGAGCCCCCTCCTGGTCGCGGTCGAGGACGGCGTCGCGACGGTGACGCTCAATCGGCCGGAGCGGTTGAATGCCTTCACCGCTGCCCTCCACGAGGAGCTTGCCGCGGCGCTCGAGCGCGCCGCCGGCGACGATGCGATCCGCGCGCTGCTGGTCACCGGCTCCGGCCGTGGCTTTTGCGCCGGGCAAGACCTGAGCGAGCGCAAGCCGGCGCTTGGAGAGACCCGGCGCGACCTCGGGCAGGGTCTCGAGCGCTACTACAATCCGTTGATCCGGCGTCTGCGCGGCCTCGAGAAACCCGTGGTGGCCGCCGTCAACGGCGTCGCCGCGGGCGCAGGCGCCAGCCTCGCTTTCGCCTGCGATATCGTGATCGCCGCGCGATCGGCGAGCTTCATCGAAGCCTTCAGCCGGATCGGCCTGGTTCCCGATGCCGGAAGTACCTGGTTCTTGCCGCGGCTCGCGGGCTCGGCGCGCGCCATGGCCATGGCCTTGACCGGCGAGGCCGTCTCGGCGGAGCGCGCGGCCGAGTGGGGCCTGATCTGGAAAGCGGTTCCGGACGACGCCCTGATGACCGAGGCACGCGAGCTCGCGGAGCGCCTGGCGCAAGGCCCGACCCGCGCGCTCGGCCTCATCAAGCGCGCGCTCAACCGGTCGGCCTCGAACGGCCTCGACGCGCAGCTCGACCTCGAGCGCGACCTGCAGCGCGAGGCAGGGCTCGGCGAAGATTATCGCGAGGGCGTCGCAGCTTTTCTCGAGAAGCGGCCGCCTCGCTTCAGCGGGCGTTGACGCCTTTGGCTGCCGACGCGTCATCCGAGCGCGAGCGCATCCGCGAGGCGATTCAGCGCCTGTGCGCCGGGTTCGACGATGCCTATTGGCTCGAGCGCGACCGGGACGGCCGGTTTCCCGAGGAATTCTATCGTGCGGTCGCCGATGGCGGATGGCTCGGCATCGCCATGCCCGAGGCCTACGGCGGCAGCGGGCTCGGCATCTCCGAGGCCGCGGCGATGATGCAGGCGATCGCGCAATCGGGCGCGGGTTTCAGCGGCGCCTCGGCAATCCATATGAACATCTTCGGGCTCAATCCGGTGGTGGTGTTCGGCACCTCCGAGCAGAAGCAACGATTCTTGCCGCCGCTGATCCGGGGCGAGGAGAAGGCGTGCTTCGCCGTCACCGAGCCCGATGCCGGCCTCGACACCGCACACATCAAGACCAAGGCCGCGCGCGAGGGCGAGCACTACGTCGTATCGGGCCGCAAGATCTGGATCTCGACGGCCCAGGTCGCGCACAAGATGCTCCTGCTCGCACGCACTACCCCGATCGAGCAGGTCAAGAAGCCGACGGACGGGCTCAGCCTTTTCTACAGTGATCTCGACCGCAGCAGCGTCGAGGTGCGCGAGATCGACAAGATGGGCCGAAAGGCAGTCGACTCCAACTTGCTGTTCATCGATGGGCTCAAGGTGCCGCGCGCCGACCTCATCGGCGAGGAGGGCAAGGGATTCCAACACATCCTGCACGGCATGAACCCCGAGCGCATCTTGATCGGCGCGGAGGCCGTCGGGCTGGGCTTCGCGGCGCTGAAGCGCGCGGCGGACTATGCGCGGGACCGTGTCGTGTTCGGCCGTCCGATCGGCCAGAATCAAGGCGTGCAGCTGCCGCTCGCCCAGAACTGGGCGGAGCTCAGGGCCGCGGAGCTGCTGGTGCGCGAGGCCGCCGCGCTCTATGACCGCGGCGCGCCCTGCGGCGCCGAGGCCAACGCCGCCAAATACCTCGCCGCCGAGGCGGCATTCCAGGCCTGCGAGCAAGCCATCCTCACGCACGGAGGCTACGGCTATGCCCGCGAGTACCACGTCGAGCGCTACCTCCGGGAAGCCCAGATCGCGCGCATCGCGCCGGTGAGCCCGCAGCTCGCCCTCTGCTACATCGCCGAGCGCGTGCTGGGACTGCCGAAGTCGTACTAGAATTTCCACCCTGCGCGGGTCATGAGCTTGGAGTGGCGGCTCGTGACCGGCGGAACTAGACTGCCTGCATGCAATCGAAGGAGACGGCAACATGGCTGTCCAGGCACTGAACCACTTCAACGTGCAGACCACGGATCTCGAGAAGACCAAGTCCTTCTACGAGACCGTGCTGGGCTTCACGGCGGGGCCGCGGCCCAACTTCGATTTCCCGGGGTACTGGCTCTACTGCGGCGACATGCCGGTGGTGCATCTGACCGGCGGTCATCGCGCGCGTACCGACCGGCCCGCGGATACCGGCAATTTCGATCACGTGGCCTTCACCGCCGGCGATTTCGAGGGCATGAAGAAGCACTTCCAGAAGCTCGGCATTCCCTATCGCGAGCAGCAGGTGCCGGGCGCGCGCGTCTGGCAGCTGTTCGTGACCGATCCCAACAACGTCGTCATCGAGCTCAACTATCCCCCGCAATGACCGGGCCCAACGGTGCGCGCTGAGCGAGGCCGCCGCGGCGCATGCGTGAAGCCCGGCTGAAGACGCGGATCCTCGTGCAGGCGGCGGTGCGGCTCTGCAACCAGCAGGCGATCCCGATCGCCATTGCGCGCCGCGGCGACGAGGAGGCCGGCGCCATCCTGATCAAGCTCAACCGGCGCGACGGCGGCTTCACCGTGCTGGCGCAGACCCGCAGTCCCTCCGGCGAGCTCGGCTGGTTCAGGGGCACCGGCGATGCGCCGGTCGACGAGGCGGCGGCAGACATCTACATCGCACGCCAGGTCGCGCGCGATCCCGACCTGTGGGTTGTCGAGATCGAGGACCCCGAGGGCCGGCCGATCTTTGCTGGGAACGTGCTCTCGTAGCGGGCTAGTGTCCCGCCCCTGAAATTCGTAAGACGAATTTCAGGGATAAGCGGGCCACTAATCTATTGAGGCTAGTGTGATTCAGATTCCGAAGTTCGCCTTGCGAACTTAGGAATCATCACACTAGGGGTTGCCGCCGGACTCGGTCAGCGCTTTCAGTTTGGCGATCCAGGCGCCGACACGGGCTGTATTGGCGCCGAAGTCGTACTCGCCGTAGCGCGAGCGGCTCAGCATCGCGAGGGTCGAGCCCCCGTTGCCCGTGGGGAAGAATTCCACGTTGATGATGTCGGGAAAGCGGAAGAAGAAGGAATGCTGGATGAAGACGAGGTGCTGAAGGTCCTTCTCGGCGCCGACCAAGTGCACGCGCGGCTCCGCAGCCAGCATTTCCACCCACCGGTCGCGCAAGCGCGCGGGATCGACCGAGAAGGTCGGACCGGCCTCGTCCGCTTTGACATTGCAAATGAGCGGATCCGCAGGGCACACGAGGTAGGCATTGCCGCGCGACGGCAGATCCAAGTGCGCGAAGTCGACTTTCTCGCCCGCGCGCAGTTGGTCCTCGGCATCTCGACCGAAGTACAGCCTCGCACCCAGCGAAGCCACGGCCACTGCCAGCGCCAGCCACAGCAGCATCAGGCGCAACCAGCGACGGTGCCGTCTCGGCATGCCTCCCCCGCAGCGCTTCGTCTTGTCCCGCGCAGCATAGCAGCGGATGCTCCGGCTTGGCCATGAATCAAACCTTGCGACCTCGGCGCGCCGTGTCCGCGCGCGCGCGCCAACCGGCGCCCGACGGACTCGAGGACGGCGCACGCGCTCTCGCTCGGATCGATCCCGACTTCGCGCGCATCCTCGCGACCTATGGCTTGCCGCGCTTTCCGCGCCGGCCCGCGAGCTTCGGCACGCTCCTGCATATCATCCTGGAGCAGCAACTCTCGCTCGATATCGCGGCGCGCCTCTGGAAGCGTCTCAAGGAGCGCTGCCGTCCGCTGACGCCGCGCCGTTTCCTCGAGCTCGACGAGGCCACGCTCAAGAATTGCGGCTTCACCCGGCAGAAGATCGGCTACGCCCGCGGGCTCGCGAGCGCGATCCTGGAGCGCCGCTTCTCGCCCAGGCGGCTGGCGCGGCTCGGCGATGACGAAGCGCACGCGGCCATCGTCGACCTGCACGGTTTTGGCAGTTGGAGCGCCGAGGTGTTCCTGCTGTTCGCGCTGGGTCGGCCCGACATCTGGCCCGCGGGGGATCTGGCGTTGCAGATCGCGGTGCAATGGCTCAAGGCGTTGCCGAACCGGCCGGATGGCAAGGCGCTCCGCCTTATGGCCGAGGCGTGGCGGCCATGGCGCTCGGTAGCGGCCTGTTTGCTCTGGCAATTTTACCTCTGCCGGCTCAATCGCGCGGTGCCCGCGCCGCTCGGGGAAGACTTAACGATTCCTTAGATCGCCGGCCTCATGCTATGGCCCCGTACTCTTCCGAACCAATAACCCATGCCTGCCATCGCCGAAAGCAAGCCGAAGGACCAGAGCATCGTCGCCGCCCTCGGCGATGTCGCGCTGCCCCTGGAGCTGGATCGCACCGAGCTGTTCGGCCGTCTCGGGCCACGCCCGGTCGAGTTCCGATTCACCTTTCGAGAAGTGCCGTTTTCTTGCACCGCCGAGCGCAGGGAGGGTCATCCCGTGCTGACGCTGACCGGCGACTTGGGCTCGCTGCCCTATACGGCGGAAGGAGCCGAGCGACGCCAAGCGGTGCAAACCGTGGTGGCGGCCGCGCGTCGGCGCTCGGGCCTCGACTGGCAAGTGACGGCGCAGCAGCAGATCGTGGTGCGGGGCGGGATTTCCCTCGTCTTGCCGCTGACGCCCGTTGCCATGGTCGCCGGCGCCGTCACGCTGCTCCTGCGCGCACGGCCATTCCTCGACCTATTGCTGGAAGCGATGGCCCAAGAGGGCTAGCCCGGCGGCAACGCCACGACCTGTCCGGGAAAGATCAGATTGGGATCGACGATCTCGTTGCGGTTTGCGTGATAGATATCCGTGAACAGGAGTCCTTCGCCATAGGTCCGGCGCGCGATGTGCCAGAGCGTGTCGCCCGGCTGCACGACCAGGAACTTGTTGTTGGCGAGCTCCTTCGGCACCTCGACCCGGCGGAACTGCAGTTGCGCGCGCGCCGAGACCTTGTCGTCCTTTCCGATCGAGTCCACGCGCAACGCATAATTCCCGGCGGCAACGGTCTCGCTCGGCTTCACCGACCAATCGCCCTTGGCATCGGCACGCGTGTCGCCCACGGGCTTGTTCTCGATGTACAGCAGCACGCGCTCGTCGGGCTTGGCACGGCCGCTCACGCTCAGATGGCCTTCGCTGTCGTATTGGACGGCGCCGATCTGCGCCGTTGCGCCGGATGCCGATGCGCCCACCGGCGGCCCACCTGGCGGCACTTGAAGCGCCTTTGCCGCGCCCTCGCCCTGCCGCGGCACCAACACGGCGAGAGGTTGCGCGGCCTCGCCGGCCCCATTCTTCTTCTGCTCCGGCACCGCAACGACCACCACATTCGCCGATTTCCGCTCCGAACCGTCGCTCGGCGATTTCTCCGTCAGGCTGAGCTCGTGGCTGCCGGGCGGCAGCGCCTTCTCCGGCAGCACCACCCAGTCGCCATGGGCGTCCGCGGTGACGGTGCCGACCACCGTCTCGCCGTCGAGCACCGTGACCCTCGCTCCGGGATCCGCGCGGCCGGCGATCACCGTCTGGCCATCCGGGCGCACGCGCACGACGTCGAAATCCGGCCCGCTCGCCGACGGCGAGGCGGGCGCCGACGTTTGTGGAGCAGCGGGCGTCGATCGCGACGCGGTTTGCGGCGCGGGCTGCTGACCAGCCGGCGCGGTTGCCGGCCCACCCGTTGGCCACAGATAGACCGCGGCGGCGCCGATCACGACGGCGCCGAAAATCCCGAGCACGGCGATCGCTAAATTTTTCTTCATCGCGCCTCGTGGCATTCCGGCGGCTTGAAGGGGTGTTACACCCGTTCCCGCGGCCACGCAACGCCGCCAGCCATGGGCAGGGCGCGCCGTTCCGGGTTATGATGGCGCACTCTCCTATCACCGTTCCGGGTGTTTGAAGCATGACCGGGGTCCAGCGGGTATGCGTCTATTGCGGCTC
>DATNIT010000071.1:0-16847 GCA_035604335.1 Allostellaceae bacterium
GGGCGTATTCACGACATCGGACAGTGGCGCCGCAGAGAAGGATGTGGCGACGCGCTCCACCGCCGAATCCGCGTAAAGCGTGGTGCGTTGTCTGGGCGTACGGCCAAGCGAACGGATGAGAGCCTCCATCTCCCCGGGCGACATTTCCTGGCCGTGGGCGGCGCCGGCGGAGCGCGTGATGGTTTCGTTCATGAGCGTGCCGCCGAGATCGTTCACCCCCGCCTTGAGACAGGCGGCGACGCCATCCCGGCCCAATTTGGCCCATGAGGCCTGAATGTTCGGGACATGGGGGTGGAGGGCCAACCGCGCCACCGCGTGCATGAGAACGCACTCCCGGAACGTCGGTCCGCGGCGGGCACGCCCCTTGAGATAGATCGGCGCTTCCATGTGGACGAAGGGAAGCGGGATGAACTCGGTGAAGCCGCCCGTGCGGACTTGATGCTGGCGCACGCGCATCAAGTGCTTCGCCCAATGATCGGGACGGTCGACATGGCCGAACATGATCGTGGCCGTGCTCCTGAGGCCCATCGCGTGTGCGGCTGCCATCACCGAGAACCACTGAGCGGTATTGATCTTGTCCGGGCAGATCACTTGCCGGACCTCGTCATCCAAAATCTCGGCGGCGGTTCCCGGCAGCGTGCCGAGCCCGGCCTCGCGCAGCATCGCCAGGAAATCGGCAACGTCGAGGCCGAGCGTCTGGGCGCCCTGCCAGACCTCGAGCGCCGTGAAGGCGTGGACATGGATACCGGGCGCCTCTTCTTTGACGGCGCGGCAGATATCTAGGTATGTGGCCCCGGTGTAGTCCGGGTGGATACCGCCTTGCATGCAGACTTCGGTCGCCCCGCGCTCCCAGGCTTCCCGCGTACGGCGCCGGATCTCCGGGAGATCGAGGTTGTAGGGCCGGCCGCGCAGGTTCTCGCTCAGCTTCCCTTTCGAGAATGCGCAGAACTGGCAGCGGAAATAGCAGACGTTGGTGTAGTTGATGTTGCGGTTGACCACGTAAGTAACGGCTTCGCCGTTGACGGCGGCGCGCAGCTCGTCCGCGGCGGCGCAAATCGCGGTGAATTCCGGTCCGCGCGCCGCGAAGAGCCGCACGATCTCGGCTTCGTCGAGATCTCTGCCGGATTGTGCTCGCTCCAGCGTGCGCGCGAGGCCGGCGTCGAGATGCGCCGGTCTCGGCGCGCCGATCCCCGCAATCTCGCGCTCAGGCGCCTTGCCGACAATGCCCGGCGACCAGGCCTCCGCGCGCGCGAGCCCGGCCGTGTCGGTGAGGTGCAGCACGGCAGTCGAGAGTCGCGCGTCGAGCCATTGCTCCGGCCGTTGCGCATACTCGGGATAGATTGCGAGCCGCTCGACCAGCTCCTTGCCGGCTGCGTTGGTCGCGCGCTCGAGAGCCTCGAGGTGCGGCCACGGTGCCTCGGGGTTGACGTGATCGGGCGTCACCGGCGAGACGCCGCCCCAGTCGTTGATCCCCGCAGCGATTAGCCGCTCGAGCGCGCCGGGATTGAGGTTGGGCGGCGTCTGGATGTTCATGCCGGCGCCCAGCACGAGCCGCGCCACCGCGATGGTCCAGAGGTGCTCGTCCAGATCGGCATCCGGGGTGTGCGCCATGCGGGTGTCGGGCTTGGCGCGGAAGTTCTGGACGATGATCTCCTGCAAATGCCCGTGCCGCTCGTGCAAGTCGCGGAGCGCAATCAGCGCCTCGACGCGCTCCCGGCGCGTCTCTCCGATCCCGATGAGGATACCGGAGGTGAAGGGCACCGCCGCCTCGCCCGCGAGCCGGATCGTCTCGAGCCGGACCGCGGGCCGCTTGTCGGGCGAGCCGAAATGCGGACCGCCACGCTCGCAGAGCCGCTCGCTGCTGCTCTCGAGCATGAGTCCCTGCGAGACCGACACGACGCGAAGCGCCGCGATGTCGGCGGCCGTGAGCACGCCCGGATTGGCGTGCGGCAACAACCCGGTCTCGTCGAAGACGAGCCGCGCGACCTCCGCGAGATAGCCGATCGTGGTGTCGTGGCCGAGTGCCTGCAATGCCTTGCGCGCCGCGTCGTATCGCAGCTCCGGCTTGTCGCCGAGGGTGAACAGCGCCTCCTTGCAACCGGCAGCCGCGCCCGCGCGCGCGATCGCCACGACCTCGTCGCGCGAGAGATAGGCCGGCTCGCCCTGCCGCGGAGCGTGGGCGAAGGTGCAGTAGTGGCAGACGTCGCGGCAGAGCTGGGTCAGCGGGATGAACACCTTGCGAGAATAGGACACTATCTGAGCGCGACCGGCATCCCGGAGCGCTGCCGCCGTTTCCATCAGCAAGGGGAGATCCACGCTCTCCGAAAGCGCGAGCGCTTCTTCCTCGGTCAGCTGGCGGCCCGTCCCCGCGTCCCGCACCAAGCCGCGTACATCCTGTCGCATTCGAGGCTCCTGGCCGCTATCGGGGGTCATGCGCTTTGCGCCGGTCGTCGGAATTGGCCGTGAGCAAGCGCGTCTTGACGCCGCATCGATCGAGAAAGGCGTGGCTGCGCGTCGCCGAGCCCGCCGCCAGAAAAGCCGCGAGATCCTCCGGCCGGTCGATGTCGAGCCCGATGCCGTGCAGCCGCAGGATGCGCGGTGTGATGCCGCGGTCCAACGCCGCTTCGAGATGGTGAAAGAAGCTCTGCTTGCCGAACCGGATCGGGATCGCGTCGGTGGGAAAGAGCGCGACGGCGTTGGTCCCCATATCCGCGAGAGCGGGAACCAGGGAGACCGTGGGACGCCGGCCCATCGCGGCCGAGACCTCGCCGATCTCCGCGGCGGTGGCCAGGGGCACGTCGGCGAGAATCGCGAGCATGCCCGCCGCTCCTTCCGCGGCAAGCTCTCTCGCGGCGAGCATCACCGCGGCGTTCGGACCGTCGTGGCGAAGATCAGAGATCACCCGAGCGCCGAACGACCGCGCCGTCCCGGCGAGCGCAGCCTCGCGGGTGACGACGATCGTGCCGGCGAGAGCGGGCACGTCCGCGAGCGCGGTCAGCACGTCCTCTAGCATGGCCCGCGCGAGGCCCTGGCGCTCCTCCGGCGACAGGATGCCCGCAAGCCGCTGCTTCGCTTGCGCCAGATCCTTCGCGGGAACCACCGCCCACAGGTGAGACGAGCTCAGCATAGGGAATCCACCGTTGGCCTGGGGCCGTGCTATCCGAACGTCGCGCGCAGTTTCGGCAGCACCTGCTCGGCATAGAGCTTAAGAAAGCGCTTCTGGTCCGGCCCAGGAGCATGGAAGACCAGGTGACGAAAGCCCAGCTCGACATACGGTCGAATCTTTGCGATCTGCTCGTCGGGATCGCTGGAGACGATCCAGCGGCTGGCGGCGCGCTCCAGCGGCAATGCATCGGCAAGGCGCTCCATCTCCATCGGGTCCTTCACGCTCATCTTCTCGTCCGCGGAGAGCGCCAGCGCCGCCCAATGCCGCGTGTCCTCGAGAGCGCGCTGGCGATCGGTATCGAAGGAGACCTTGATCTCGATCATGCGGTCGATGGCATCGGCGGCCCGGCCGGACGCCTTGAGCCCGGCCGCGACGTTCGGCAACAGGGTCTCTCGGTAAAGCTCGGCGCCCTTCCCGCTCGTGCAGATGAACCCCTCTGCGAGCTCGCCCGCCATCGTCGCGGCGGTGGGACCCGAGGCCGCGATATAGATCGGCACGGGGCGGTCGGGTTTGTCATAGATGGTCGCGTTCTCCGTGCGATAGAACTGACCCTGGTACGACACGCGGTCTTCCCGCCAGAGGCGCTTCATCAACTCGACGGATTCCCGGAGCCGCCCTTGCCGCTCCTTGAAGCCGGGCCACTTGATCCCGAGCGCCGGAACCTCGTTGAGGGATTCACCGGTTCCGATCCCGAGCACGACCCGATCGGGGAACATCACGCCCAGCGTCCCCATAGCCTGGGCGACGATCGACGGGTGATACCGGAAGGTCGGCGTCACCACGCTGGTCCCGATGACCACGCGCGTCGTCTTGGCTCCCAACGCGCCGAGCCAGCTGAAGGAATACGGAGCATGTCCGCCGGTGTGCTTCCACGGCTGGAAATGATCGCTGATGAATACGGAATCGAACCCGACGGCCTCGGCGAGACAGGAATAGTCCAGCAACTCACTCGGGCCAAATTGCTCGGCGGAGGCCTTGTAACCCAGTTTAAGCAAGTGTCGCTCCATGACGGGGGAGAGTAGACGGTAATCTCGGCAGTCCCCGTGCCGCAACGAAAGAGTTACCCGACAGCGATGCCCAAGCCCGACTTGCGGGCGAGCGCGCCGCCAGGCTCAACAGCGCCCGTGGCTCAGGGCTTTCGGCCTTGCGCCGCGTCGCGGTCGATCAGCCAGCGCACGTCGCCGGTGGGCCTGACCCGGGCGGCGGGGCAGGCATCTCCGCGACGCATGGCTTCCAGCGCCCCGAGCTTGGCGGCGCCGGTGACCAGAAACAGGACGCTCCGGCTGCTCTCGAGGGCGGGAAACGTCAGGCTGATGCGTGGTTCCGGCTTAACGCCGGTCACCGCGACAACCCAGCGCTGCCGCTCGTCGAGCGCGGCCGCTCCCGGAAAGAGTGACGCCGTGTGGCCATCCTCTCCAAAGCCGAGCAGCATCACGTCGAACAGGGGGCGTTCGCGAGCGAGGTCCGCCGACCCATAATAGGACTGCAGGGTTCGCTCGTAGGCTGCGGCCGAGGAATCCGGCGTCAGACCCTCGATCGGCACTCCGTGGATGTTCTCCGGCGGGATCGGCGCGCGAGACAGCAACGCCGCGTCGACCATGGCGTAATTGCTCTGCGGATCATGTCGGGGGACGAACCGCTCGTCTCCCCAGAACCAATGGATGCGTGGCCACGGTAAACGCGCGCGGAATTCCGACGCGGCAAGCAACTCGTAGAGCCGCTTCGGCGTCGAGCCGCCGGCGAGGCAGACGGCGAACCGCCCAAGCGAGGCGGTCGCCGCGGCCGAGATCGCTGCCGCCGCACTCCGGGCCACGGCGTCGGCATCGGCATGGATCTCGAAAGTCGCAGGGTTCTTCATGACGTCTATTTTGTCGACTTGCCAGCGGTCAGCAGCCTCTGGTTCGAATCCTCAGATGAGCAGCCGCGCGTAGTCGTCGAGCAGGCGCAGGACATCGTCGCGCCCGCGATCCGGCACGTCCAGGAGCACGCGCTGAAATCCGGCCTCTCGGCAAGCGGCCAGCATCGGCGCCTCCGGCGGGATGCGAAACAGGTTGATCGAGAGCGCGGCGAAATCCCGTCCCGCGGATTCCGCCACCCGCCGCAGCCGGTCGACCTGAACCTTGGCATCGAAACCGGGCCTATAGCGCGGGAACCAGCCGTCGCAGAACTCGACCACCCGCTTCAGCGTATGGTCGGTTTCGCCGCCCAGCAGGATCGGCGGATGCGGGCGCTGCGCGGGCTTGGGGTAGCACCAGATCGGATCGAAATTCACCATCTCGCCGTGGAAGGCCGCCTGCTCCTCGGTCCATATCGCCTTCATCGCGAGCACGCGCTCCCGCATGAGCTTGAAGCGCGTGGGGTATAGGGTGCCGTGATTCTCCATCTCCTCGGCGTTCCAGCCGGCTCCGATACCGAACATAAATCTGCCGCCGGACAACCGGTCGATGCTGGCGACGGTCTTGGCGGTGACAATGGGATCGCGTTGCGAGACCAGGCAGACGCCCGTCCCCAGCAGGAGATTTTTCGTCAGACCCGCGGCATACGCCAAGGCGACGAAGGGATCGTGCGTGTGCAGATACCGCTTCGGCAGCTCGCCGCCCGACGGGAACGGCGTGCGGCGGCTCACGGGAATATGCGTGTGCTCGCACAGGAAGAGCGAGTCGAATCCCCGGTCTTCGAGCGCCCGGGCCAGCTCGCCGACCTCGATACCGTAGTCGGTGGGAAAATAGAACGTCCCAACTTTCATGGTGCTCTCCTTGGGGAGTTACGAGGCGCGCGCCGACGCATGCCGGATTCAGTGGGCGGAGAGGTTACCCCAACTCGCCGCTCGCTCGATGCGTAGAGCGATCACGGGGTGGCTCGTGATCTGCATCGTTTGATATTGCGGATAGCGGGCGCGCAGCAAAGCCTGCGCGTGGTCGTGCTCCGTGCCCTCGGTCAGGATTTCCGTCCGGCCCCGCAACAGGACCCATCCGAGCAAGGTCCAATCTTCGTCATAGCGATCGATCACCACGGAGGCGTTGGGATTGGCCGCAATGTTTCGAAGCCGTTTCAAAGGCCGCCGAGAGTCTTGCTTCGGCTTGTCGTCGATCGAGGAATAGAGGGTGTTCTCGGACAGCGCAAAGCAGATCGGGACGACATGGGGGATTGCCCGCGCATCCGCGGTGGCAAGGCGGCCGACCCTCTGCGCGTTCACGAACCTCCGTTCGTCGGTCGATACCATGGCCCACTCGTTGCCTTGCAATCGGGATCGCGGCATAGCACCGCGGTGGCGCTCTTCGGCTGATCAACGCGCCGCGTTGAGAGATCGTCTATGAGCGCCAGAGACGCTCGCATCGGAGATCCTTGCCCTTGGATGGACATGGGGCTGCCGGCGGGGTACAGCCAACTTCGGAGACTACTTATCCGATCGCACGGCGGCGTGCGAGCTCTCCCTAACCCGAACCGATCTCGCCCTCCATGACCACACGCTCATGCCCGTCCACGACGGATCGAATGTGATACTGATTGTTCCCGCGCTCTGTCGGCAAAATCCGGACGATTTTGAAGCTTCCGCCTAATCTCGGATCATATCGGCGCGGCACAACCGTCACCGCTTCCCCAGCTTTGAACTTGTGAGTGGGTATCATGTGGATCCACCAATCTGTTTTGTTGGTCGATTGCGAATTAGTGCAATGAGGGGGCTGGCGTTCGATAGACGCAGCGGGGACCCAGCCATATTTCCACGGCAGAATGGCCACGACCTCCGTGGGGATGGGGACGCTCAAGCAATTCATGAGCGCGCTGTTTCGCCATTTCGTTATCCGCGCACGTCACCATCTCGGCCATGACGATGTGGTCGGCGCTATCGAGGAAGTAACAGCGGTATATGGGCATAAGCGCGCTCTTTGTGGCGCGGCGTCATCCCGACAAGCCGAGCAGCAGAGGCCGAAGGTTCGGGATTGCGCTCACACAAGGCGCCTGTTTCCTCGCAGAGTCGAGCTTTGATTCCGAATTGCGCCAATCGCACGCTTTGACGCCAACGGCACGCAGCTGCAGTCTCAAAATGGATGGAAGCACCGATCCGAACGTGTGCACGAGCACCCAGGCAATCAAGGCGCGACGACCATCAATTCTTGAACTCGGACAATAATCCCCGGCCTCGACATCGGAAGCTGCGGTGCGCTACCGGGTTTCCGTGCGAAAATAAGCCGGGGTAGAAATCTAAGTTATTGCAACCATTGGCGTCCCCAGGGGGATTCGAACCCCCGTTACCGCCGTGAAAGGGCGATGTCCTAGGCCTCTAGACGATGGGGACGAGGTGGAGGCCGCGTCGGCCGCAAAGGGTCTAAAGAGCGCGCGGCCATAAATCAAGCACACGGACAAAGATCGCCCGCGGAGATGCGCCTCAGGCGGCCGCGGCGTCCTCAATCTGGAGCTGCACCTCGGTGCGGCCTTGCCAATTGTCCGCCCGCAGGTGGCCCGCGACATGAAAGCCCCGGCCCCGGCCGTTCAAGAGGGCGCGGCCGAGGTCGGTCTCAAGGCAGCGGAAGGCAACCGCCTTGAGGCGCTGCGGTCCCGCCGCCTCGCCCAGGATCGCCCGCACATGTTTATCGCCGACGACCTCGGCGCGATGCACCACCATGGACGGGAACGCGAAGCGCGGCTCGGCATTACCCGCGCCAAAGGGCGCAAGGCGCACGAGCAACTCCACGAAGTCCGGCGTCGCCGCCGCCGGCATCAGCACGCCGTCGAGGCCGAGCTCCGGCACCAGCCCGTTGGGCCCCGCCGCCCCATGCACGCGCTCCGTCAGGAAGTCGCGAAAGGCCTCCAGCCTCGGCGCCGAGACCGTGAAACCCGCCGCCATGGCGTGACCGCCCCCATTGAGCAACAGGCCCGCTTGGCGTGCGGCAATGACCGCGGGCCCGAGCGCGAAGCCCGTCACCGACCGTCCGGAGCCCTTGCCGATGCCATCGGCGAGCGCCACCACGCAGGCCGGCCGGTTGTATCGGTCCTTGAGGCGCCCAGCGACGATGCCGATGACGCCGGGATGCCAGCCCTCGCGCGCCGCGAAGACGAGCGGGAGCGATCTCTGCGCGTGCTCGACTTGCTCGATCGCCTCCTCGAGCGTGCGCGCCTCGATCTCCCGCCGCTCGGAGTTCCATTGGTCGAGCGCTTGCGCGAGCGCGCGGGCTTCGGTCGCGTCCTCCGTCGTGAGCAGCCGGGTCCCCGCGTCCGCGCGCCCCACCCGGCCACCGGCGTTGACGCGCGGCCCCAGGATGAATCCGGCGTGGTAGGTGTCGAGCCGCTCGCTCACCCCGGCGACCTCGGCGAGCGCGGCCATGCCGAGGTTGCCGAGCTTGCGCATGACCTTGAGCCCTTGAACCACCAGCGCCCGGTTGATGCCGGTGAGCGGCACCACGTCGCAGATCGTGCCGAGCGCCACCAGGTCGAGGAGCTGCAGGAGATCGGGCTCCCGGCGCGTGGCGTACCAGCCCTCTTGCCGCAGCGCGCGATTGAGGCCGACCGCCAACAGGAATGCCACGCCGACGGCGGCTAAGACGCCGTGCGGGTTTTGCTCGTCGAGGCGATTTGGGTTCACCACTGCCACGGCGCGCGGCAGCTCGGCTTCGCCGACGTGATGGTCGACCACCACGACGTCGAGCCCCGCCGCCGCCGCCGCGGCGAGCGGGGCATGCGCGGTAATGCCGCAGTCCACCGTCACCGCGAGCGCGACCCCTTCGGACTTCAGCTTCAGCAGCGCGGGCGCATTCGGCCCGTAACCCTCCTTGAGCCGATCCGGCACATAGACCATGACCCGCCCGCCCGCGGCTTCCAGGAACCGCCGGAGCAAGGCCGCGGACGTGGCGCCGTCGACGTCGTAGTCGCCGAAGATGGCGATGAGCTCGCTGCTCTTGACCGCGCGCACCAGGCGCGCGACCGCCGCGTCCATGTCCTTGAAGCCGCTGGGATCGGGCAGTTGCTCGCGCAGCGTGGGGTTGAGGAAGCGCTCGGCGCTCTCGGCATCGATGCCGCGCGCCGCGAGCACGCGGCCCAGGATCTCCGGAACCGACAGCCGCTGCGCGAGCGCGAGTCCGACGCGGTCATCGGCGAGGCGTTGCCGCCAGCGCCGTCCGGTCAGCGAGCGCTCGACGCCGAGAAATCCACCGCCGTCTTCCGTCGAGCTCGACGTCACTCCGCTCAGCCGGCAAAAGCTCCGTAGTGAGTCTTGCGCTCGAAATTGTGATGAGCCTCGATCACCCGGACCGTGCCGCTCTTCGAGCGCATCACCATGGAATGCGTCACCGCCCCGCCGGGGAAGCGCCGCACGCCCTGGAGCATGGTGCCGTTCGTGACGCCCGTCGCGGCGAACATGACATCGCCCTTGGCGAGGTCCAGCAACCCATATTTCCGATTGAAGTCGGCGATGCCGAGCCGCTTCGCCCGGCCGCGCTCGTCGTCGTTGCGGAACAGCAGGCGACCCTGCATGTGGCCGCCGATGCAGCGCAGCGCCGCCGCCGCCAGCACGCCCTCGGGCGCGCCGCCCGAGCCCATGTACATGTCGATGCCACTCGCGGGACGCGAGGTCGCGATCACTCCGCTGACGTCGCCATCGGAGATCAGCATGATGCGCGCACCCGCCTCGCGCACCTTCGCGATGAGCTCGGCGTGCCGGGGGCGATCGAGAATGCAGACCACGAGATCCGATACGTCCGCGTCCTTGGCGCGCGCCAGGCTCTTCAGGTTGGCCGCCGGCGCTTCGTCGATATCCACGACCTCGCCGAGCCCGGCGCCGATCGCGATCTTCTCCATGTAGACATCGGGGGCATTCAGGAACCCGCCCTGCTCCGCCATGGCAATCACCGAGAGCGCATTGGAGCCGCCCTTGGCCGTGATGGTGGTGCCCTCGAGAGGATCCAGCGCGATGTCGATCTTGGGACCCTTGCCCGTGCCAACCCGCTCGCCGATGTACAGCATCGGCGCCTCGTCGCGCTCGCCCTCGCCGATCACCACGGTGCCGTCGATCGCCAGCGCATTCAGCACCTGGCGCATGGCGTCCACGGCGGCCTGGTCGGCCGCCTTCTCGTCGCCGCGGCCCATGAGCCGTGAGGCCGAGAGCGCGGCCGCCTCGGTCACGCGCACGGCCTCGAGCGCCAGGTTGCGATCGGTCCATCCGGTCTCTGCCATGGCTCCTCCCAGAAGATCTTACTTAGAGCGACTCGATGCGAATCATGCGCGGCGGCTCGAGAACTGTCGAGAGGTCTGCGATGCGCGCGAGCGCGCGGCGCATGGCGGCCTCCTCGGTCTCGTGGGTGGTGAGCACCACGGGCACCGCCTCGGTGGGCGAGCGCCCGCGCTGGATCATCGCCTCCATGGAGACTTGCTCGTCGCGCAGCGCCGCCGCCACATCCGCGATCACGCCGGGGCGGTCCACCACCATCAGCCGAATGTAATAGGCGCCGCGGTGCCGCTCCATGGGAGAGGCCGGCAGCGCGCTGAGCGTCCTGGCCGCCACCGCGAAGCTCGGCGACCGCCGCTCCGCCGCGATATCGAGGAGATCGGCCACGACCGCGGATGCCGTCGGCTCCGCGCCGGCGCCCCTGCCCTGCAGCATGATGCGGCCGCAGAAGTCGCCCTCCACCATGATCGCGTTGAAGACGCCCTCGACGTTCGCGATCGGCGTGGTGCGCTGAACCATGCAGGGATGCACCCGCTGCTCGATGCCGTGCTCGGTCGGGCGCGCGAGGCCCAGCAGCTTAATCCGGAATCCAAGCTCGGCCGCGTACTCGATATCGAGGGCCGAGATGTGGCGGATCCCCTCGACGTAGACGCCGGCGAAATCCACCTCCGTTCCGAAGGCGACGGAAGTGAGGATCGCGAGCTTGTGGGCGGCGTCGACGCCGTCGATGTCGAAGCTCGGATCCGCCTCGGCATAGCCGACCTCTTGGGCCTCGCCCAGCACCTCGCTGAACTCGCGGCGGCTCTCCCGCATGGTCGTGAGGATGAAATTCGAGGTGCCGTTGAGGATGCCGTAGACGCGCGCTATGCGATTGGCGGCGAGCCCCTCGCGCAATGTCTTCATGATGGGAATGCCGCCCGCAACCGCCGCCTCGAAGGCGAGCGCCACGCCCTTCGCCTCGGCGAGGCGCGCTAGCTCGGTGCCGTGATGCGCCATCAACGCCTTGTTGGCGGTGACGACGTGCTTGCCGTGCGCGAGCGCCGCCTTGACGACGTCGAGGGCGACGCCGTTCGCGCCGCCGATCAGCTCGACCACCACGTCGATCTCGGGATCGACCGCCATCGCGGCCGCATCGGCGAACCACCGGGCGGCGGAGAGATCGACCCCGCGATCCTTTCGACGGTCGCGCGCGGAGACGGCGCCGACCACGATGCGCTTCCCGCCGCGTCCCGCCAGGAGATCCGCGTTGCTCCGCAGCAGGCGCAACGTGCCGGCACCAACGGTACCGAGACCGGCGAGCGCGATCTTCAGAGGAGGTTTCACGGCATCCAGGTTTCGCTCATTGCTCGAGCGAGATCTCGACTACGCCGCCGGACTGTCCCGGCGGTGCCGGAGTGGCGCCGATTTCGACCGCGCGCGCGGGAATCCCGTTTTGCGTGAGCGCCGCCGCGACCGCCCGCGCACGATCGAGTGCCAGGTTAAAGCTCGCGAGCTGCGGCGCCATGGTGTCTTGCTCGCCTTGCGGCTCGGAATAGCCGGTGACCCGAAGCGTGCCGCCGCCGTTCTGCTGGCGCAGCGCCGCCACCTCTCGAACCTGCGCCAGAATCTCGGGCGAGAGCCTGGCGCTGGTGCCGCTGAAAACCACGCTCCCCAACGTCACGCCCACACCCGCCGGCAGCGCCGCGCCACCGCCCGCCAGGGCGGGATCGAAGGCTGAGTCCGATGGCGGGGCCGACGCGCGAGACGGCGGCAATGCCGCGGTTTGCTGAGGTTGCTGAACCTGCGCTCGCACTGGCGCGCCGGTCGGTGGCGGCGGCGGCGACCGTGGCGTCTCGCCCTGGGGAACGCTGCGCACGCTCGGCGGCGTCAACGACGACTCTTGCGGCGGAGCCTCGGTACCGCGCGCCGGCCTCGGCGAGCCGGCGGACTGCGTGGGTGCGGGCGTTGCTTGAACGGGCGCCGGAGGCGGCGCCGCGCTCGACGCGGCCACCGGCGGCTCCGGCGCGTTCAAGGGCGGGCTCGGCACGTTCTTGGGCGGCGCGGCGACGTATTGATCGTTGTTATCGACGTACTTGGCGTTCGCGCGATCGGCCGAGAGGCTGTTGCGCAACTTCTCGCGGTCGGCGGCGCTCAGCGCGTTGTTCGGCGGCGACGGCACCGAGGCGAGGTTGGGATAGGGTTGCTCGCCGCCTTTTGCGAGATTCTGGGTGTTCCGCGCATCGGGCTTCGCGTCGTCCGCGGAAACGCCGGAGACGTCGCGGTACCACTCGACCGGATTCGCCCAATTCGGCACGGAGCACGCGCTCAGTCCAAACGATCCCGCGAGCATCGCTGCCGCGGGCCATGCACTACGCAGTCCTAACAAAAGTCCGCTCGTCGCTCTTTGTTGCCCCATCGCGACCGTCGAAGTCCCCGTTGGTGTGCCCTGCCCCTACTCTGAGAGTTGCAAGGCATTATATAGAGCCTGCCACCGGGGGCGCCTCTGGTGTATGACAACGGTGTATTCAATCGGCCGCCACGCGTCACTAAAATTCCTGCCGGACAAGTTAACAGGTAAACCATTGATGGCCGATCCTTCCGGTCAAAAGCCGAGCGGTCAAGGGCCTGAGGCCCGAATCCCCGATCCCGTGCAGCTCTCTCGCGATCTCGCCGACATCGCCGAGCGCAGCCAGCGCCTCGTGCTGGAGTTCCTTCAGCGCCAGCGGCCCGAGGGGCTCGGCATGGCTGATCCTTTCAACGTCGGCCAGGCATTCCTCGAGATGACGCAGCGGCTGATGGCGGACCCGGCCCGGCTCGTGCAGGCGCAGCTCTCGCTCTGGCAGGACTATCTCAAGCTCTGGCAATCCACCACCCAACGGCTCATGGGCGGTCCGACCGAGCCCGTGATCGAGCCGACCTCCGGCGACCGGCGCTTCAAGGACAACGCGTGGACCGAGAACGCGGTCTTCGACTACATCAAGCAGAGCTACCTGCTGACCGCGCGCTGGATGCAGGCGACGGTCAAGCAAGTCGACGGGCTCGACGACAAGACCGCCAAGAAGATCGACTTCTATACGCGGCAGTTCGTCGACGCGATCGCGCCCTCGAATTTCGTCCTGACCAACCCGGAGGTTCTGCGCGAGACGATCGAGAGCGGCGGCGAGAATCTGGTCAAGGGCCTCGACAACCTGCTGAGGGATCTCGAGCGCGGCAACGGCCGGCTGATGATCAAGATGACCGATCTCGACAAGTTCAAGGTCGGCGTCAACATCGCGGTGACGCCCGGCAAGGTCGTCTACCAGAACGATCTCATCCAGCTCATCCAGTACGAGCCGGCGACCTCCACGGTGCATCGCCGCCCGCTGCTGATCATCCCGCCCTGGATCAACAAGTTCTACATCCTCGATCTGCGGCCCGAGAATTCCTTCATCCGCTGGGCGGTCGAGCAGGGCCACACGGTGTTCGTGATCTCCTGGGTCAATCCCGACGCGAAGCTCGCCGAGAAGACCTTCGAGGACTACATGCTCGAAGGGTTGCTCGCCGCCCTCGATGCCATGGAGCGAGCAACCGGCGAGCGCGAAGCCAACGTCATCGGCTACTGCCTCGGCGGCACGCTGCTCGCGGCCACTCTCGCCTACCTGAAGGCGAAGAAGGACGACCGCATCAAGAGCGCAACCTATTTCGTGGCGCTGGTCGACTTCAAGGAAGCGGGCGAGCTGTCCGTCTTCATCGACGAGGAGCAGCTGCATTACCTCGAGAAGCGCATGCGCGAACACGGATTTCTCGAGGGCTCCGACATGGCGACCACCTTCAACATGCTGCGCGCGAACGACCTGATCTGGTCCTTCGTGGTGAACAATTATCTCCTGGGCAAGGAGCCCTTTCCGTTCGACCTGCTCTATTGGAACTCCGACTCCACGCGCATGCCCGCCGCCATGCACAGCTTCTATCTCCGCAACATGTACCAGGAGAACAAGCTGGTCGTGCCCCGCGGCATCACGCTCGCGGGCGTCCCGATCGACGTGTCGACGATTTCGACGCCGAGCTTCCTGCTGTCCACCCGCGAGGACCACATCGCGCCCTGGAAATCGACTTACGCGGCGACGCAGCTCTACCGTGGCCCCGTCAAGTTCGTGCTGGCGGCCTCCGGCCACATCGCGGGCGTGGTGAACCCGCCCGGCCGAAGCAAGTACGGCCACTGGGAGAACGCGAAGAATCCGCCGACCCCGGACGCATGGCTCGCGACGGCCAAGCAGCATCCGGATTCATGGTGGCCCGTGTGGAATAAATGGATCGGCAAATACGCGGGTGGCGAAGTGCCCGCGCGCAAGCCCGGCGACGGCAAGCTCAAGACCATCGAAAGCGCGCCGGGCTCCTACGTGCTGGTGAAGGCGAGCTGATTGCGCAGAGTAGATGTCCGGCAATGTATCGACACATCGCTCCGATTGACGCTTTGCTCAAGGGCCTGTAGGGTCGCGCCTTCATGCGACCGCTCAACGTATTCATGACCCTCACCTGTTGGTGCCGAAAGCATTTGCTTTCGGGACCTGAGGGGTATTGCGCGCGCTGAGTCTCGTGTAGCAGCCAAACCATCTCGAAGGCCCCGCCGGATCTGTCGGGGCCTTTCGCATTTTCAACGCCCCACATGAGCCGGCCGGGCCTGCGCTAGAAGCCGGAGGAGCGTTATGAGCAGCCTAGGACCGGATGGCACTTTCCTGGACGAGCCGGCAACCGGCCGCGCCCAGGCATCGACCTGCCCGCTGCGGGAAGCGGCCACCGACGAGTCCGCGGCGCCGCTGTGGACGGTGTTCCGCGACCGCTATACGCGCGCGCGGGAGCGCCGACAGCGTGACGGTGGCCATTTGGACATTTGATGACAGCGAAGTCGCTCGTCCCTGCCCTCATTGTGACGGCTGGCCACTCAGGTTCCGCACGCCCGCTTCGCAACGGGCGGCGATCGTGTCCCAAGCGGCGCGCTCGCCCAGAACATCCGCGAAGCTCAGCGGCTCCCCGACGCGCAGCTGCAAGCGGACGAAGCGCGGCCAACGTCGATGGGGCGGCAGCGCGGCAAATGCGCCCTGGAGAAAGCAAGGCACCACTTGCACCATCGTGCCTGCCACGAGCGCGCCAATGCCCGGCTTGAAATGGGCCATGTCGCCGGTGCGGCTGCGCGTCCCCTCGGGAAACAGGATGTAAACCAGCCGCTCTTCGATCAGCCTTGCTCGCAGCATGGCGAGATCGGCGGGCTTGGTTGCCTTGCGACGAAGCGGCAGCGCGTTAAGGAGCAGCGCCGCGAAGGCCGAGCTCGCGAAGGACGTGAAGAACGTGTCGTCCGCGGCGATCGGATGAATGCGATCCACCAGCCGGGCCGGCATCGCCGCCGCTAGAGTTAGAGCGTCGAGATGACTCGAATGGTTGGCGATCAGCACGAAGGGTGGTTCGGGCAGGTGCTCGAGACCGGTGATCGTCAGTCGATGGAATAGACCAAGATAGGCACGCACCAGCTGGCGCCAGCACCAGTGCGTGGCGGTCGCCGCGAAGCCGAGCTCGCGCGTGAGGCTCGCCAACCGCTGCCGCAGGCTCAATCCGAAATCGCGCGCGGGCTTGAGCTGCCATTCCATCAGAACCAGACCCGCGTCGGCTGGTCGAGTCCGAAACCGACGAAATAGCCGATGTAATGGAAAACCGAGGGAGCCACGAGCAGCAGGCTGTTGAAGCGCTCGAGCACGCCGCCGTGGCCGGGGATGGCCACGCCCATGTCCTTGATCCCGATGTCGCGCTTGATCGAGGACAGCATGAGATCGCCGAGCTGGCCCGCGACGCTCACGATCGCGCCGAGACCGATCAGAAGCACCAGGTGATCGAGCGGCGTGCCGACGAAAATCGGCCGCGCGAGCGTCGCAACCAGCGCAGTTGTCAGGATCAACGCGCCCACGGAGCCGGAGATCGTCTTGTTGGGGCTCGTGCGCAGCAATAGCTTCGGGCCGCCGGTAGTGTATCAGTTTGACGCCCGATCGGTGAGGGCCGCGATTTCCTCGTAAGTCCAAATGTGATCGGCGATCCCGGCTTGCATCGCGGGCGTCACTCTCAGCGTTTTGTGCTGGCGCGCGAAGTTGTAGTGCATGGCGAAGATTGAGAATGCGTGCATGTGGTTCTCTGCCTTTTTCGAGAATGCGTTTGTCAGCCGAGTGAACCGCCTATTCGACATACGAATGGTGAGATTGCTCCGCTCGACATAGCTGGTCGAGATATGATCGGGATCAGGCGCGCCGGTAACGGTATGCCGCTCGGCGCCGACGCATTCGGGTGGGCTGTAGCGGCGTTGCCCTTCTTCCGTCTGGCCGTAGATTTTCACAAGCTGCGCGTAATCGACGGCTGAACCAAACGCCTGCTCGATTGCCTCTAGCCCGTCTTATTCGTGACGCTTCGAGATTTTGAGCGACGGAGGTAGCAGCAAGCCGCGATTTATCGGATGATTCTGTTGCGATGCAGTTTCATGCGAGCGATCACGGAGCGCCACACCCGCCATGGACGAAGATACTC
>DATNIT010000072.1:0-4136 GCA_035604335.1 Allostellaceae bacterium
TGGCGTCCCAGGGATACCGCTGCATCGCTCATGATCGGCGAGGCCACGGCCGCTCGAGCCAGCCGTGGGACGGTAACGAGATGGACACATACGCCGACGACCTCGCGATGCTCGTGAGGACGCTCGATCTCACGAATGCGATCCATGTCGGTCACTCCACCGGCGGCGGCGAGGTCGCCCGCTATATCGGCCGTCATGGCACGAAACGCGTTGCCAAGGCCGTGCTCATCGGCGCCGTCCCGCCGCTCATGCTCAAGACGGACGCCAATCCCGCGGGCACGCCAATCGAGGCGTTCGACGGCATTCGCGCCGCTGTGCTCGCCGACCGCTCGCAATTCTTCAAAGATCTGAGCGCGCCGTTCTATGGCGCCAACCGGCCGGGCGCCAAGGTCTCACAGGGCCTACGCGATTCCTTCTGGCTGCAGGGCATGCAGGCCGGCTTTAAAGCGGTCATCGATTGCATCAAGGCTTTCTCCGAGACGGATTTCACCGGGGATCTCCGGGAGTTTGACGTGCCAACCCTGATCTTGCACGGCGACGACGATCAGATCGTTCCGATCGGCGCCGCCGCGTTGCCGTCCGCGAAGCTGGTGAAGGACGCGCGCCTCGAAATCTACAAGGGCGCGCCTCATGGCATGTGTTCGACCCTGAAGGAAAAGGTGAATGCTGAGCTCCTGGCGTTCATCAAGGCTTGAGGGATTTGACAGCCGCGCGTGGCCGCTGTTAGCGTGGATGATATGAGCACGACCCGCACTTCCCGGGCGCAACGCCAACGTCGGAAATCCGGCGGCGGCCCCGTGCGTTCGGTGTGGGTCGGCGCGTTGGCGGTCGGATCGTCTCGCTAGCGCCTGAACACTCGAGCTTTAAGGCCCCGCCGAGACGCGTCGGCGGGGCCTTTTTCGTTTGCCGGCGCGTTCCCTGATCCAACCCATGGGAGTGTATCGCGATGGACCTCAGCCTCTATCTCACCTTCGTGCTGGCGACTGGCATCCTGATCCTGATCCCCGGGCCCAACGTGTCGCTGATCGTCGCCAACAGCGTCGCCTACGGGACGCGCTACGGCTTGCTCACGGTGGCGGGCACCAGCTCCGCCGTCGTGGTGCAGCTTCTCATCACTGCGCTCGGCATGACCGCGATTCTGGGTGCGCTCGCCTATTGGTTCGAGTGGATCCGCTGGTTGGGCGTCGCCTATCTCGTCTATATCGGCATCAAGCAGTGGCGCGCCGCGCCGATCGATCTCACGAAAACGCGGCCACAGCCGAAATCGCCGCGGGCGATCTATTTTCGCGGGCTCCTGGTTTCGCTCTCGAACCCGAAAACGCTGCTGTTCTACGGCGCGTTCTTTCCGCAGTTCATCACGATGTCGGCGAGCCCCGGCGCGCAGCTCGCGCTGTTGTCGGCGACGTTCCTGGCGATCGCGGTGACGCTCGATGGCTGTTGGGCCCTGCTCGCCGGTCGTGTGCGCGGCTTCCTGGCGGCGCGTGGCCGGCTTAGGAACCGCGTCTCCGGCGGCCTGCTCATCGGCGCGGGCCTCGGCCTCGCCATGGCGCGGCGGCAGTAAGGTCCGCTCAGCGTGGCAATTCTGGCATTTATGTTGCGATGCGAGTCGATGGGGTTGACGGCGGGACTCCCACGTGATTCCCTCAACGTCCATGCGAGTCGTGCATGAGCTGCGCCGGCGCGGACGCGCCATCACCGGGCCGGTGCTCGGCATCAGCCTGGTCTGCTATTTCGCCTACCATCTGTTCGTGGGCGATCGCGGCTTGCTGGCGTGGATGGAACTGACCCAGGAGCTGCGCGACGCGAAGGCAACGCTGACGGCACTCGACGTCGAGAGGGACACGCTCGAGCGTCGCGTCGGGCTGCTGCAGCCCGAGCATCTCGATCCCGACATGCTCGACGAGCGCGCGCGAGCCACGCTGAACCTCGTAGGCCCCAACGAGATTGTCATTCCGCTGACGGCGGGATCCTCGAACTAGCTGCTGTTCCGGGCCTCGCGCGATCTTGATCGGGCGGCGCAGGCCTCCCGTGCTCAAATCGCGCGGCGGCAAGTTGGCCCGGCAAGCGTCGGCGTGCCGATTCAGGTCAGTTAACCGGAATCGCGTTAATTGTCATTTTGCTTTGCAAAACAAGAATTTGCCCCCGATTGGGGTTGCAATGACCGATTTGGCGAGCCATCTTAGCCCGAACGTCGCCGGCGGGGCGGCGGCACGGCCGGGAGGCTCTCGATGGCAGTAGCAAAGCGCAAGGTCCGACCGCTGAAGCCCGAGGAGCCCGCGGTCGAGCCCGAGCGCTTGCTGAAGTTCTACCGCGACATGCTGCTGATCCGGCGCTTCGAGGAGAAGGCGGGCCAGATGTACGGCATGGGGCTGATCGGCGGCTTCTGCCATCTCTACATCGGCCAGGAAGCGGTCGTGGTGGGCGTCCAGGCCGCGGTCCAGAAGGGCGACACCATCATCACGTCTTATCGAGATCACGGGCACATGCTCGCGACCGGCATGGACCCCAAGGGCGTGATGGCGGAGCTCACGGGGCGCCGAGGCGGCTACTCCAGGGGCAAGGGCGGCTCGATGCACATGTTCAGCCGCGAGCAGAACTTCTTCGGCGGCCACGGCATCGTCGGCGCGCAGGTTCCGATCGGCGTCGGCCTCGGCTTCGCCCACCGCTATCGGAATAACAACCTGGTCTCCATCACCTATTTTGGCGACGGCGCGGTCAACCAGGGTCAGGTCTACGAGAGTTTCAACATGGCGGCGCTCTGGAAGCTGCCCGTGGTGTTCGTGATCGAGAACAACCGGTACGGGATGGGCACGTCGGTCACCCGCAGCTCTGCCTCCCACGATCTCTACGGCCGCGGCGCGCCCTTTGGAATTCCCGGGCATCAGGTCGATGGCATGAGCGTGCTGGCGGTGAGCCAGGCTGCCGAGGAGGCGCTCGCCCACGCGCGCGGCGGCAAGGGTCCGTACATCCTGGAGATGCTGACCTATCGCTACCGCGGCCACTCCATGTCCGATCCCGCGAAGTACCGCAGCCGCGACGAGGTCTCGCGCATGCGCTCGGAGCACGATCCGATCGATCAGGTGCGCAAGCGCATTCTCGACGCGAATATCGCCGACGAGACCAAGCTCAAGGAGATCGACAAGGAGGTCAAAGACCTTGTCACCGCCGCGGCGGACTTCGCCCAGGAGAGCCCCGAGCCCGATCCATCCGAGCTTTGGACGGACGTGTTGGCGGAAGCCTGATCGTGCGTCCTTCGACGCGCTTCGCTTGCTCAGGATGAGGGGCTTATGAGCTTCCACGAAGAGAAGATCCTCATCCTGAGCAAGGGCCGATAGGCCCGCGTCGAAGGACGCAACAATGGCCGTTGAATTCAAGGAAGACCCATGGCGATCCACGTATTGATGCCTGCGCTCTCGCCCACCATGACTGAGGGCAAGATCGCGAAGTGGCACAAGAAAGTGGGCGATTCCGTGAAAGCCGGCGACGTGCTCGCCGAGATCGAAACGGACAAGGCCACCATGGAAGTGGAGGCCGTGGATGAAGGCGTGCTCGCCAAGATCGTCGTGCCCGAGGGCACCGAGCATGTCGCCGTGAATTCGCCGATCGCGGTGCTCGCCGCCGACGGCGAAAGCGTGGACGCGGCGGCGGGCGGCCGTGCCTCTCCTGCACCTCAGCCCGCGCCCGGGCAACCGGCGGCGCCTCAGCCTGCGCCCACCGCGAAGCCAGCGCCGGTTCCGGCGGCGCCCGCGGCTCCCGTGGCCAAGACACCGGACGTGGAGCCGGAGTGGACGGGCCAGACCGTCAATCTCACGGTGCGCGAGGCACTGCGCGATGCGATGGCGGAGGAGATGCGCCGCGACGACAGCGTGTTCCTCATGGGCGAGGAGGTCGCGGAGTACCAGGGCGCCTACAAGGTCAGCCAGGGCCTGCTCGAGGAGTTCGGCGCCCGCCGCGTGATCGACACGCCGATTTCCGAGCACGGCTTTGCCGGGCTCGGCATCGGCGCGGCCTTCGCGGGGCTCCGGCCCATCGTCGAGTTCATGACCTGGAATTTCGCCATGCAGGCGATGGACCAGATCATCAATTCCGCCAGCAAGACGCGCTACATGTCGGGCGGGCAGATGGGCTGCCCGATC
>DATNIT010000073.1:0-7192 GCA_035604335.1 Allostellaceae bacterium
CCATCCCGCAACCTCCTACCGAGACACAATCAGGACCGCCTTCAGCGCCACAAACAGCGCCACCCAGCAGCACGATCCCTTTTACAAAACCGACCGCGTACCTCCAGGCCGCGCTAGGCTGACGAATACGTCAGGCTAGATCGTGTAGGTCCGTTTCGGAAAACCGAACCAGACTGCCTATGGCCTCGAGTCTGTTCGCGATTTCGGCTGGTAAGTCCTGCTCCGGAGTCTCGTTGCCCAACTGATACCGAGCCAAACCGGCGCGTGCGCAAACGGCATCTGACAACCGCAAGAGCGAATAGATGCTCTCGCGCAGGTCGTCATAGCCCGAGCCCTTGGGCATTTTCTCGACTGCGTCTAAGAAACGCTGAAGAAAGAACCCGCCAGACTCCCATATACCTTCAAGGACCCGGAAATTACCGCGTGGGGTTCCGATCGACGCAACGAACACGTCCTCGGCGGGATCTTCCGCCCGACCGCATGGACCACTACCTACGGCGGCAAACAGCTCAGTAACGAGCAACTCGTTCGCCGTCCCGCTGCCGGCTCCTAGCGCCAGCGAAAGGTGGACGAGCACTTCGAGTCGAATGCAATTGCTCTGCAACTCGGGCAGAACCAGTAAACCACCGAAAGCGCCTGCGAGGCTGATGGGGTCACACTCTTTCAGACGCTCGCAAAGAGTAGGGTGCTCGGAAGCAATAGACCTCAATGGCACCGACGTGATGTTTGCCATCATCGAAGCCGCGTAGAGATCGTCAAAGGTCAGTGCTGCGGTTTCCTCCCAATATGACAACCCATTAGAACCCTGCGAAATACCATACGGCGGTCAGATTTGGGTAAGTCCGAATATAACCGGCAGTTTGCTCTTAGTCACTCCCACTCGATCGTCCCCGGCGGCTTGCTCGTGATGTCGTAGGTGACGCGGTTGATCCCCCGCACTTCGTTGATGATGCGCGTCGCGACGCGGCCCAGGAACTCGTGGGGGAAGGGAAAATAGTCGGCGGTCATGCCGTCGGTGGAGGTGACCGCGCGCAAGGCTCAGGCGTAGTCGTAGGTGCGGCCGTCGCCCATCACGCCGACCGTGCGCACCGGCAACAGCATCGCGAAGGCCTGTGAGATCGCGTCGTAGAGGCAGACCTTGCCAAGGCCGATCATCGGAGGAAATCCGAAACGGCGGCGACGGTGTCGGTCGGGTTTTCTTCCATCACCCAGTGACCGGCATTGTGAATGACGATACCCCTGACGTTACTGGCCGCAGCCCTGGCCACGACTGCCATCATCGGACCGAATGACTTCTCGCCGCCAATAGCCAGTACCGGCATGGCCAAGGGGCCGTGGCTCAGGAACTCATGGTTATCGATGGCGTCCTGGTCAAAGGCGTGGAACTGCTCAAAACCGTCATGCATGGCGCCCGGGCGGGCGTAGAGCTTCGCGTAGTGAACGCGGCTCGCCTCGTCGAAATGCTTCGGGTCGGCCGAGAATTCGTTCCAGAAGCGGTCGAGGTAGATGCGCTCGCGGCCCTTGACCAGCCTCTCCATGTCCGGCCCGCCGAAGCGGAAGTGCCAGAGCAGCGGGCTCTTGAGAATTTCGTCCCAGGGCCCAACGCCGGGGATCGGCGCGTCCATCAGCATCAAGTGCGTCACCCGGTCTGGCTGCTCGGCGACGAAAGCGTAGCCGACCATGTTGCCGATGTCGTGAGCGACCACATCGACCTTACCGACGTGCAGGGCGTCGAGCACGCCGGAGATGTCACGGCCCTGGTTCTTCTTGTCATAGCCGATGGCTGGATGGGCGGAGAGACCCATGCCACGCAAGTCGGGAACGACAACGGTGTGGGTTTTGGCTAGCTCGACTGCCAGCGGCTCCCACATGTCGCCGGTCTCGCCGTAGCCGTGCAGCAGCACGACGCCGGGACCATGACCTCCGACCCGGACGAAGAGCTCCGTCCCGTTCGTGGCGACCATCTCGGTCTTGAAGCTTTCCGGATACGGGTGGACGCCGGCCAAGGCGGGCGTGGCCAGAAGCGACGTGCTCAAGGCGAGGGCGAAGAATTTCAGCATGCCGGTCGACTCCATGGCGCCTATACGACTCCGCAGTATCCGCCCGTATTCTCGCTCACTCCCACTCGATCGTCCCCGGCGGCTTGCTCGTGATGTCGTACGTCACCCGGTTGATGCCGCGGACTTCGTTGATGATGCGCGTCGCGACGCGGCCCAGGAACTCGTGGGGGAAGGGGAAGTAGTCGGCGGTCATGCCGTCGGTCGAGGTGACCGCGCGGAGCGCGCACGCGTAGTCGTAGGTGCGGCCGTCGCCCATCACGCCGACCGTGCGCACCGGCAACAGCACCGCGAAGGCCTGCCAGATCGCGTCGTAGAGGCCGGCGGCGCGGATCTCCTCGATGTAGATCGCGTCGGCCTTGCGGAGCAGCGCGAGCTTTTCCTCCGTGATCTCGCCGGGGATGCGGATCGCGAGGCCGGGGCCGGGGAACGGGTGGCGCTTCACCATGCTGTCGGGCAATCCCAGCTCGCGGCCGAGCGCGCGCACCTCGTCCTTGAAGAGCTCGCGCAGGGGCTCGACCAGCTTCAGGTTCATCCGCTCCGGCAGGCCGCCGACGTTGTGGTGCGACTTGATGGTGACGCTGGGGCCGCCGGTGAAGCTCACGCTCTCGATCACGTCGGGATAGAGCGTGCCCTGCGCGAGGTAGTCGGCGCCGCCGAGCTTTTTTCCTTCCGCCTCGAAGACGTCGATGAAGGTGGCGCCGATGATTTTTCTCTTTTGCTCGGGATCCACGACGCCGGAGAGCTTTTTCAGAAAAAGCTCGCTGGCGTCGCGATGCACCAGCGGGATGTTGTAGTGGCCGCGGAAGAGGCTCACGACCTCCGCCCCCTCGTCCTGGCGCAACAGGCCGGTGTCGACGAAGATGCAGGTGAGCTGGTCGCCGATGGCTTCGTGGATCAGCACCGCCGCCACCGCGCTGTCGACGCCGCCGGAGAGGCCGCAGATGACGCGCCCCTTCCCCACCTGCGCGCGGATGCGCGTCACCATCTGCTCGCGGAAGGCCGCCATGGTCCAGTCGCCGCGGCAGCCCGCGACGTGGTGCGTGAAATTCCTGAGGAGTGCGCCGCCCTGGGGCGTGTGCACGACCTCCGGATGGAACATCACGCCATAGAAGCGGCGCTTGTCGTCGGCGGTGGAGGCGAAGGGCGCGCCGTCACTAACAGCAACGGAGCGGAAGCCCGGCGGGAGTGCCACGACGCGGTCGCCGTGGCTCATCCAGACCTGCTCGCGCGCGCCCACGGGCCAGAGCCCCTCGAAGAGCGCGCTTTCGCCGGTCACCTCGATGAAGGCGCGGCCGAACTCGCGGTGGTCAGAGCCGGTGACCTGGCCGCCGAGCTGCTCGCACATGGCCTGGAAGCCGTAGCAGATGCCGAGCACGGGCACGCCCATCTGGAACACGTCCATGGGTGCCCGCGGCGACCCGGTCTCGCGGATGGAGGCGGGGCCGCCCGAGAGGATGATCGCCTTGGGCTCGAACGCCTTGACGCGCTCGGGCGACAGGCTGAACGGATGGATCTCGCAGTAGACCCCGTTCTCGCGCAGGCGGCGCGCGATGAGCTGCGTGACCTGGCTGCCGAAATCGAGGATGAGGACGCGGTCGGTCATGGGCGACGGACCCTTTGGTCTCGGGGTGGCAATATCGAATGTGGCACGGGCGGGTGCAATCCCGCTGCGGGGGCCTGGTGCGTCCTTCGACTCGCGCGCCCAGGCGCGCGGCTCAGGATGAGGGAAATTATTGGTGGCATTAAGAAAACCTCCTCATCCTGAGCCACGGCCCGAAGGGCCGTGAGTCGAAGGACGCACGGTTTTCGTCCGCGTGAGTCTTGGCTTGAGCGCTGGATCCAGCCGCAATCGCGACTCGACTCTCCCTCCCCACCGTCATGGCCGGGCTTGTCCCGGCCATCCACGTGCTCCTTGGCGTGAGAAGAAGACGTGGACCCCCGGGACAAGCCCGGGGGTGACGGTGTTGGGTGGGTTTTCGGTTGAGTGACGGTCACGATGGTTCCTTCGCCGTCTTCTCTGCTTTGTCTGTGTTCTCCGCCTTCTCCTTCCGCGCCCGCTCCAAGATCGCGACGAAGAACCCGTCGGTGTGGTGGCGCGCGGTGCTCAGGCGGAGCATGCCGCCGTCCGCGGGGCAGGCGGTGCCGACCGTCTCGGCCCAGACGCTCGCGATCGGCACGAGCTTGAAATCGGGATGATCCGCCAGGAAGCGCTCGACCTGCGCCTCGTTCTCCTCCCTGAGAACGGAGCAGGTGGCGTAGATGAGCCGGCCGCCCGGCTTCACCAGCCGCTGCGCGCTATCGAGGATGTCGGCCTGCAGCGCCGCCAGCTCCGTCACGTCCTCGGGCTTGATCCGCCATTTCGCGTCGGGGTTGCGGCGCCAGGTGCCGATGCCGGTGCAGGGCGCATCCACGAAGACCCGGTCGAAGGAGCCGACGTGCCGCTTGACCCATTTGTCCCGATGGCTCGAGATCGGGACGCGCTGCACGATGCTGGCGCCCGCCCGGCGCAGGCGCTGGGTCGCGCGCTCCAGCCGCGAGGCCGAGATGTCGCAGGCGACCAGGTGGCCGCGGTTCTCCATCTGCGCCGCCAGCGCCAGGGTCTTGCCGCCGGCGCCGGCGCAGAAATCGACCACGCGCATGCCCGGCCGCGCATCCGCCAGCAGCGCCGCCAGCTGCGAGCCCTCGTCCTGCACCTCCAGCAGGCCTTCGCGAAAGGCATCGAGGGTCGCGAGCGGGATCCGCTCGCGCACGCGCAGACCCAGCGGCGACCACGGCGTCGGCGCGGCCTTGATGTCCTCGTGCCGCAAGGCGACGCGCGCGGCCTCGCGGTCGCCCTTCAGGCGATTGACGCGGAGATCCAGCGACGCCTCGGTATTGAGCGCGGCCATCTCCTCGTGCAACGCGCCGCCGAAGGCGCGCTCGAGATAGGGATGCAGCCAGTCGGGGAAATTCCCGCGCACGGCGGCGGGCATGGTCGGCCGCTCCAGAAATTGGCCGACCAGGGCCGCGACCATCTCGCGCTCCTCGGATCCCAACGGCGGCGGGCGGAACCGGTCGCCGTCGCAGGCTTCCTCGACCTGCTTAGGCGTCCAGCCTTCCGCCAGCACCAGCGCGGCGAGGGTGCGGTGCCGCGCGTCGACGGCGAGCCCCTGCCCCGCCTTGGCGATCCACCAATCGAGCGCCGCGCGATGGCGCAGCACGGCATAGATGTGAGCGGAGATCGCGCCGCGATCGCTCGAGCCCGCGAAGCGGTGCCGCCGGAAGTAATTCGCGACGATGTCGTCGGCCGGCGCGCGGCCGCGCTCGATCTCGTCGAGGAGCTGAATGGCCGCCGCGACCTGGGCGCCGGGAGTCAAATCTCCTGCCGGTAGTTCGGGGCTTCGCGGGTGATCGCGATGTCGTGCACGTGGCTCTCGCGCAGGCCCGAGGACGTGATCCGCACGAACTTCGTGTTCTTCTGCATCTCCGCGATGGTGCGGTTCCCCGTGTAGCCCATCGCCGCGCGCAAGCCGCCCACGAGCTGATGCACGATGTTGGCGACCGGGCCCTTGTGCGCGACGCGGCCCTCCACACCCTCGGGCACCAGCTTCAAGGTGCTGGAGACTTCCTCCTGGAAATACCGGTCGGCGGAGCCGCGCGCCATGGCCCCAACGGACCCCATGCCGCGATAGGACTTATAGCTGCGGCCCTGGAAGAGGAACACCTCGCCGGGGCTCTCGTCGGTGCCGGCGAAGAGCGAGCCCAGCATGGCGCAATCGGCGCCGCCGGCGATCGCCTTGGCAAGATCGCCGGAGAATTTGATGCCGCCGTCGGCGATCACGGGCACGTCGGATTTCCGGCACTCCTCGACCGCGTCCATGATCGCGGTGAGCTGCGGCATGCCGACGCCCGCGACCACGCGCGTGGTGCAGATCGAGCCCGGACCGATGCCGACCTTGACCGCGTCGGCACCGGCCTCGACCAGGGCCCGGGCGCCCTCGGCGGTCGCGACATTGCCGGCGACGATCTGGGTGTAGTTGGAGAGCCGGCGCACGCGGCGGACGCTGTCGAGCACGCGGCTCGAATGCCCATGGGCGGTATCGATCACCAGTACGTCGCAGCCGGCATCGAACAGCGCCTCCGCGCGCCGGATGCCGTCCTCGCCGGTGCCGGTCGCCGCCGCGGCGCGGAGCCGGCCGTGTTCGTCCTTGCAGGCGTGCGGGAACTTCTGCGCCTTCTCGATATCTTTCACGGTGATGAGGCCGATGCAGCGGTACTGGTCGTCCACCACGATCAGCTTCTCGATGCGGTGCTGGTGCAGCAGCCGCTTCGCCTCGTCGCGGTCGACGGTCTCGCGCACCGTGACCAGGCGCTCGCGCGTCATCAGCTCGGAAATCGGCTGCTTCGGATTGGTCGCGAAGCGTACGTCGCGGTTGGTGACGATGCCGACCAGCTTGGTGGTGTGGCGCTCGACCACGGGAATGCCGGAGATCCGATGCTCGGCCATGAGCTGCAGCGCATCGGCGAGCGTGGCATCGGGATGGATGGTGACGGGATTCACCACCATGCCCGCCTCGAATTTCTTGACCTTGCGGACCTCGTCGGCCTGGCGCTCGATCGGCATGTTGCGGTGGATGCAGCCGAGGCCGCCGGCCTGCGCCATGGCGATCGCGAGCGCGCTCTCGGTCACGGTATCCATGGCCGCGGAAATCAGGGGAATGCCGAGGCTCACCCCGCGCGTCAGCCGCGTGCGCGTATCGGTCTCGGTCGGGAGGACTGCGGAGGCCGCGGGCACAAGCAGCACGTCGTCGAAGGTAAGAGCCTGACGGAATTCCATGCTGCCTCCCGCGAAGGGTTGGCGGCGCACTATACACAATGAGCCTGCCAAGGGAAGCCGCTTGGCGCGCAGGTGCTATGTATCTGCCGCAGGCTGGCTCGCGCCGCGAAAGCCCAGCGCCACCACGTAAACCTCGGCCGATTCGGCACGACTCGCGGGCGGCTTCCCGTGGCGCACCGACTGGAAGTCGCGTCGCAACGCCTCCAGCAGCGACCGCTCGGTGCCGCCCTGGAACACCTTGGCGATGAAGCTGCCGCCGGGCGCCAGGACCTCCTTGGCGAAGGCATAGGCCGCCTCGGCGAGCGCGATGATGCGG
>DATNIT010000074.1:0-67687 GCA_035604335.1 Allostellaceae bacterium
AGGCCGCCGCGCCCACCGAAACAAATTGAAATGAAGGGGTCCCTCGTCGAGCACCGATCCATTGTACCGGGTGCGAGACGTGCTACGTCGGCTGCGCCGAGGGCGCACTTGCCTCTGGTCTGGCTGCTATGGTCTCGGAACATCTGCTCGATCGTGCGAGCAGACATCCGAATGCCCCTTCGCAGTGATTCATATGGTAGGCGACCCGCGTCGCACTTGGTGCCAAAGCTCAGCGGCACACACGGGGGAACGGATGGTGCCGCAGCCCATGTTGCTGATATTGTGCCGAGCGCAGAGAAGTCGGCGGGGAACGGCACGAGCCGTCACTGTCTGGACAAGTTGAGGGAGATCGAGGTCATGGCGCTGAAATCCTATACGGGATCAATTGCTCCCGAACAATCTGGTGAACCTCAAATCCGCGCAGTGGGACCGGAAACGCCATCGATCACGCGCCGCACCCTGTTCGGGCTCAGCGCGGGACTGGCGGCATCGGCCGCTCTGGGGTTGCCCCCCGCCGCCGCGGCGACCCGGGGTGGCAAGATGATCTTCGGACGCTACCAGGATGCGATCTATCTCGACCCCGCGATGACCCAGATCAATCAGGAAATCTGGCTCCTCTCGAACCTCTTCGACAACCTTGTGCAGCTCGGCGCCGACGGCAAGACGGTGCAGCCCGCGCTGGCGACGAAGTGGGATTTCTCGGCGGATGCGAAGACGGTGACCTTCACGCTCCGCGAGGGGGTCAAATTCGCCGACGGCTCACCGCTCACGGCCGAGGACATCAAGTTCACTCTCGACCGCACGCGCGACCCCAAGATCGGTCTCTGGGGTAGCTTTCTCGCCGCCGTCGACACCATCGCGGTCCCCGACCCCGGTCATCTCGTGCTGACGCTGAAGACCCCGATGCCGGCCCTGCTTCCGGTCTTGGCGATGTTCGCCTGCTGCACGCTGCCGAAGAACCTGATCATGGCGGAGCCCGGCGCCACGGTCGAAGACAAGGTCAAGAGCTTCATGGCGCATCCCATCGGCTCGGGCCCGTTTGTGCTCGCGGAGTGGCAGCGTAATCAGGTAATGCGCCTCAAGCGCAATCCCTACTATTGGAAGCAGGGCGAGGACGGCAAGAGCCTACCCTATATCGACGAGCTCGAGTTCCAGATCATCACCGACGACTCCACGCGCATCTTGAAGCTGCAGGCCGGAGAGATCCACGGCACCGAGCTCATTCCCTATCCGCGCGTCAAGGAGCTGCAGGGCGACCCCAACCTGCGCGTCGATCTCTGGCCGTCGACCAAGCGGGTATTCTTCGTCATGAATGTGCGACCGACCCTCAAGAACGGCGCGCCCAACCCGCTCGGCGACGTGCGCGTGCGCCGCGCGCTCAACTACGCCGTGAATAAGGAGGCGCTCATCCAGATCACGACACAGGGTCTGGGTACTCCGATGCGCAGCTTCCTTGGTTCCTCGGTGCCGCTCTTCTACGGGCCGGCGCAGCCCTATCCCTACGATCTCGCCAAGGCGAAGGCGCTGCTTCAGGAGGCGGGCGTCGCCAACGGCCTCGAGCTCACGATCCTGACACTGGCCGGCAGCCTCGACGAATCCAGCGCCGCGGTCGCGGTGCAGCAGATGTGGGCGCAGGTCGGGGTCAAGCTGAACATCGAGCAGCTCGACGGCGCAACCCGCGGCGCTCGTTGGGTGGCGAACGATTTTCAGCTGCGGTTTTTCGGCGCCACCGACGACGTCGGCGATCCGACCGAGGCGGGCTCGATCGCGGCCTACTATCCGCACAACGAGTGCCGCCACAGCGGCTGGCAGGACAAACGCAGCGACGAGCTGTTCGTGCAGAGCGACCAGGAGCCCGATCCCGCGAAGCGGGCGGCCGAGTACAAGGAGATGCAGGAGGTGTTGAACGCGGCGGCGCCCTATCTCTTCCTCTACGAGGCGCCCTATCCGACCGCGTTCCGCAAGAACGCCAAGGGCTTCATACAGACGCCGCTCGGCACCAATATATTCGAGCTCGCCTATCTCGAGCCGTGAGGCGTCGAAGCACTCGTCTTGCACGGTCTCATTCAGGTTCCAGCGGGATCCTTTTCTGTAGCAACGCTTTCGGAGCTTCCCGATGCTGCGCGTATCGAAAATCAATCCTCGGTATTTCGCCGATGAGACCGGCAAGGCGATCTATCTCTCGGGATCCCACAGCTGGATCAACTGCAAGGATTACCGCTACGACAACGGCACACTGTTGCCCTTCGATTACGCCGAGTATCTGAAGTTCCTCAAGAGGCACAATTTCAACTTCATCCGTCTCTGGACCTGGGATCTCGCGAGATCGCCTCAGCGTCTCGATTACTATGCCGATGTCATCTGGCATCGCTCGCCGTTCCCATGGCCGCGAACCGGGCCGGGCGAGGCGAATGACGGGCTACCCAAATTCGATCTCACGCGGTTCGACCAGGCATATTTCGACCGGATCCGCGCCCGCGTGATCGCGGCGGGAAAGCACGGGGTCTACGTCTCGGTCATGCTGTTCAACGGCATCGACCACCTCACCTGCCGTATTCGCGGTACCGGCTTTCCCTTCGATCTCGGCAACAACGTCAACGGGATCGTGTGCGGCGGAACGCGCTCCCAGACCCTGCTGTCGCCGGCGGTGACGGCGATCCAGGAGGCCTATGTCCGCAAGGTGATCGACACCGTCAACGACCTCGACAACGTGCTCTACGAGATCGCGAACGAAGCCGGCGACCATTCGATCGAGTGGCAGTACCACATGGTGACGTGCATCAAAGCGTATCAGGCGACAAAGCCGAACCAGCATCCGGTCGGCATTACGTCCATAACCGACGCCGACAACGGCACCTTGTTCGCCAGCCCGGCGGATTGGGTCTCGCCGAACCGCCATGACGGCTTCGGCTATCCCTCCGAGCCGCCCTCGGCGGACGGCCGCAAGGTCGTGATCAACGACACCGACCATTCGTTCTTCTTCATCGGGCTGAAGGCGGCGGGGCAGGACGGGCAGCGCGAATGGGTGTGGAAGAATTTCACGCGCGGATACAACACCGCGTTCATGGACCCCTATCTCATGCCGTGGCCGAATCGCAACGTGGTCGACGGGACCAAGCTCGATCCGTACTGGGAGGTGATTCGCGCCAATTTGACTTACACGCGCAACCTGGCGGACCGGCTGAACCTGGACGCGATGCAGCCGCGACCCGAGCTCGCATCGACCCGGTACTGCCTTGCCAACCCGGCGGCCGAGCGCGCCGCCTACGTCGTCTATCTTCCCGACCGGACACCGGCGACGGTCGATCTCTGCGCGACGAGCGGCAAGCTCGGGGTCGAATGGTTCGATCCTTATCGCGGCACGACGACGGATGGCGGGATGGTCGACGGCGGCACCGTGCGATCCTTTGCTCCGAAGGTCGAGAAGGACGCCGTCCTCTATCTTTCACAGAGGTAACCCGTGACTCGCGGCGGCTGGCTTGCAGCGCGGTTGCTGCAGATCATTCCGACGCTGGTGATGATCGGGCTCATTACCTTCGTGCTCGCCCGGCTGCTGCCGGGCGACGTGGTGACCGCAATGCTCGGCGACCGTGGCTCCGACGAGGCGATTGCCCAACTCACCCACCAGCTCGGGCTCGATCAGAACATCGCCGTTCAGCTGGTGGCTTATCTCGACGCCCTGCTGCACGGCCAATTCGGCACGTCGCTCGCCTTCCACGCCCCGGTGACCGAGCTCATCGCCGAGCGCTTGCCTGTGACGCTCATGTTGACGGGAATGGCGATCGTCATCGCGTTGGTCCTGGCTGTGCCGCTCGCCTTCGTCGCCGCGCTGACCGTCAATCGCTGGCCCGACCTCGCGATCCGGAGTGTGTTCCAGATCGGCCTTTCGTCGCCGATCTTCTATGTCGGCCTCTTGCTGTTGACCATGCTCTCGGCTTGGCTGCGCGTCTTCCCGGTGGGCGGCTACGGCGACACGCTCGCCGACCGCCTCTATCATCTGTTCCTGCCGGCCTTGACCCTGGCGTTCAGCCTGGCAGCCATCCTCATGCGCAATCTGCGCGCCTCGATCCTTCAGGTTCTGCACGCCGAGTTCGTTGACTTCGCGCGAGCCAAAGGCCTGCGGTCGCGCGTCATTCTGGCTCGCCACGTTCTACGCAACGCGCTGATCGCGACGGTCACGTTGGTCGGATTGCATATCGGCTCGCTGATCGGCGGCGCGGTGGTCACCGAGAGCGTCTTCGCGGTGCCCGGCGTCGGCCGGCTGATGGTCGATTCCATCTTCGCGCGAGACTACCCGGTTATCCAGGCGTTGACGCTGGTGCTCGCGGTCCTGGTGTCGCTCGCCTTCCTGGTCACAGACCTCGTGCAGATGTGGCTCGATCCCCGGATCGGAGCATGAGGGTGCGGCAGGTGCGCGCGCCTCTGGTGGCGGGCCTGCTGATCCTCGCGGTATTGCTCGCCTTCGCGGCGTTTCCGGGATGGATCGCGCCCTACGATCCCATCGGCTTCGATTTCACGGCGTTGCTAGCCCCCCCGAGCTGGTCGCACCCGTTCGGCACCGATCAGTTCGGGCGAGACATTCTGTCGCGAACCATTGCGTCATCGGGCATCGATCTGCAGATCGCGATTTTCGCGACCGTCGGCCCGCTCCTGATCGGCGGCTCGATCGGGCTTTTCGTCGGCTACGCCGGCGGCATTGCCGATGCCGTCTTCGGGCGGTTCGCGGACCTGGTCGTGACCTTCCCGTTTCTCGTCCTGGTGATCGCGATCGTGGCCGTGCTCGGCCCCGGCCTGCTCAACATGTATATCGCCGTCGCTTGCGTCGGGTGGGTCGCCTACGCCCGCCTCATGCGCGGCGAGGTGATGGTGCAGAAGGCTAGCGACTACGTCGCAGCCGCCCGGGTCCTCGGCTACGGCACCTTGCGCATCGTGCTGCGACACATCCTCCCCAACGCGGCGCGGCCCGTCCTGGTCTATCTCGTCTCGGACATGGCGCTGGCGATCCTTTTGGGCTCCAGCCTCGGCTATCTCGGGCTCGGCGCGCAGCCGCCCGCCGCCGAGTGGGGCGTGCTGATCGCCGACGGAAAGAATTTCCTCAGTCAGGCGCCGTGGATTGCCCTCTTCCCCGGGGTCGTCATCGTCCTCGCCGGGCTCGGTTTCAGCCTGACCGGAGACGGGCTGGCCGATCTCCTCGAGGTGCGCCGGTGAGCGTGCCGATCCTCGATGTGCGCGGCCTCGATGTTGTCTTTCGGACCGGACGGGGCGCGGTGCACGCCGTCGACGGCGTCGACATCACGGTCGCCGCGGGAGAGGTGGTCGGCCTGGTCGGCGAGTCCGGTTCCGGCAAGAGCGTCACGCTGCGCGCCATCCTGCGCCTGTTGCACGAGAACGCCGAGATCGGCGGCCGCGTGCTTTGGCGCGGCGAGGATCTGCTTGCGATGCCGGCGGAGCGGCTGCGCTCCGTACGCGGCCGCGAGATCGCCGTGGTGTTTCAGGAGCCGATGTCGGCGCTCAACCCCGTGCTGCCGATCGGCCTGCAGATCGACGAGGTGATGGCGGCTCACTTCGGGCGAAGCCGCGAGATGAGCCGCGCGGCACGGCGGGCGCGGGCGCTGGAGTTGCTCGATCTCGTCGGCATCGCGTCGGCCGCCGAGCGCCTCGATCAGTATCCGCACGAATTCTCCGGCGGCATGCGCCAGCGCGCAATGATCGCTATCGCGCTCGCGGCCGAGCCGGCGCTGCTGCTGGCCGACGAGCCGACCACCGCGCTCGACGTCACCATACAGGACCAGATCCTGAAGCTCCTGCTGCGCCTCGGGCGCGAGCTCGAGATGGCGCTGTTGCTGGTCACGCATGATTTCGGCGTGGTCGCCGAGACCTGCGACCGCGTGGCGGTGATGTACGCTGGGCGTCTTTGCGAAGTGGGCGGCGTGGCCGACGTCTTCCGGCGTCCCCTTCACGCCTATACGGCGGCGCTGCTCGGCTCGATCCCCGGGGAAGGCCTCGCGCGGAGCATGCTGACACCGATCCCGGGTCAACCGCCTCGGATCGACAGGCCGTTTCCCGGCTGCGCTTTCGCGCCGCGCTGCGCCTATGTCGAGCCCCGCTGCCACGACGAGCGGCCTCCCTTCACGACCTTGGCTCCGGATCACGGCAGCGCCTGCCATGCCTCAGCACGCCTGCCGGAGCGGGCACAATGACGCTGCTCGAGATCGAGCATCTTTCCAAGCGCTTCACCGGAAGGCGCACCGTGGCTAGCTTGCTGCGCGGTCGCGTCCGGCCGGTGGTTCGCGCCGTCGAGGATGTCAGCTTCGAGGTCGGCCGCGGCGAGGCGCTGGGCATCGTCGGCGAATCCGGCTGCGGCAAGTCGACGCTCGCCCGCTGCCTCGTCCGGCTGCACGAGCCCGATGCCGGCACCATGCGTTTCGAGGGCAGCGACGTGCTGGCGCTCAACGCCGCGTCGCGCCGCCGCTACAACCGCCAGGTCCAAATGGTGTTCCAGGATCCCTTCGGCTCGCTCAATCCTCGCATGACCGCGGGCCAGGCGTTGGCCGAGGCGCTTGCGGTGCATCGCATCGTGCCGTCCTCGCGCATCCGATCGCGCGTGGGTGAGCTGCTCGACGACGTCCATCTGCCGCCCGGCGCGGCCGAGCGTTATCCGCATGAATTCTCCGGCGGCCAGCGCCAGCGCGTCGGGATCGCCCGCGCGCTCGCGGTCGAGCCGACAGTCCTGATCGCAGACGAGCCCGTGTCGGCGCTCGATGTCTCGGTCCAGGCGCAGATCGTCAACTTGCTCCTCGAGCTGCAGCAGCGGCTCGGCCTAACTCTGATCTTCATCACCCATGACTTGCGGCTGGTGAAGCACCTGAGCCATCGCGTCGCCGTGATGTATCTCGGCCGCATTGTGGAGATCGGACCCACAGCCGAGCTATTCACAAACCCCCGCCACCCCTACACACAGGCGTTGATCCGCGCCGCTCCGCAGGTACGACCGGGCAGGCGGACCGTCGAGGATGCCGTTCGAGGCGAGCTTCCGAGTCCCCTTGCGCCGCCGCCCGGCTGCGCCTTCCATCCTCGCTGCCCGATCGCAGAGTCGGGGTGCGCTCGCGAGGCGCCGGTCCTCGATCAGCGCGGCGGCACCTGGCCGGTTGCTTGCCATCTCGCAAGCCCGCGGTCGACCGTGTAGATCAAGCGTTTGGTGAGCCAACCCCCTGGACCGGAGTGAGAAGATCGCGAGCCGAGGTCTGGAATGGGTCGTCAGCGGTAAACAAGCGATGTCCGCGCTTCGTCGGGTCGACCCTAGACAACGGACGTTCCAGGCAACCGCTGCTTAGGTCGCTCGGTGCCATAACCGGAAATTTCTCGGCACTAATTTGCCCGGTCTGAATTGTCGGCGCACGATCCAGGATCACCATTGCACGGCCGACGGCAAGTTTTGCTTCTCTCTGGCCGAGGATGACTGCCGCCATCAAGGAGTCGTTATTGAGGTCGAAATAATGATCCTCGATAACGGCCCTCCGGTGTGAGCGCCCCCGTGAAATCAGACCGGCTCGGCTCCGCGTGCGCGGGAAGATCCCGTCTGCTACCATGGTTTCCGCGCGAGCAGATGAGCGATGATCACGCGAGCTGCTGGATGGTGGCACGTTTGGCGAATTCTCTGGCCGCTCGGATTGAGACATGAGAATCCCCGTCGCGGCACCGACCGCCCACGGGCGCCGGTTGCGCGCGGTCACCGATCAGCTTGAGGAATCGCAATGGTGGTCGCCTGACCTTTTGCAGGGGTACCAGTTCGGCCAGCTCGAGCGTCTCCTCGCGCATGCCCACGAGACCGTGCCGTTCTATCGGACACGGCTCGCCGCTGCCGGCTATCGACCGGGCCAGGCGATCACGCCAGAATTCTGGCGGAGCCTGCCGCTGCTCGAGCGCCGCGACCTCCAGGATCAAGGCGACGCGCTCAAGAGCACGAGCGTACCAGCCGAGCATGGCGGCACCTTCAAAATCAGCACCTCAGGCTCGACCGCGACGCCGGTCTCGGTCTGGCGAAGCGACCTGCAGGCGCTGATCCTGGGTGCGGTGGTCCTGCGCAAAGTGCTTTGGCAGTCTTGGGATTTCCGGCTGAAGCTCGGCGCGGTCATTGCGACTGAAGACGGCGCCTCGTTCGGACCCGCGGGCCAGTGCTATCCCGATTGGGGATGGCCGAGCGCGCTGGTGTACCAGACCGGGCCGGCGGTCGTGCTCGACCTCGGCGTGACCGTCGTCGAGATCGCGGAGTGGCTGCTGCGCGAGCAGCCGGACTATCTGAGAATTTACCCCGTGCTACTGAAGGACCTGAGCTTCCACTTTATGGACCGAGGTCTCATTCCGCCGCGCCTCAAGGGTATCATGTGCGGCGCGGAGGTGATCACATCCGATCTGCGCGAGCTCGTCCGGCGCGTGTTCGGCCTCGAGCTCTTCGCGTCTTATGGTGCGCGCGAGGCCGGCACCATCGCACTGCAATGCCCCGAGCGCGAGCATTACCACGTCCAGGCCGAGGTCACGCTGGTCGAAGTTCTCGATGACGAGGGCAAGCCCTGTGCGCCCGGCGAGACCGGCACCGTGGTCGTGACGCCGCTCCAGGGTTTCGCATCACCGCTGATTCGGTATGTGATCGGCGACCGCGCGGTGGTCGGGGCTTCTTGCCCTTGCGGCCGCCCGCACCCGGTACTCGCGCAGGTCGTGGGCCGCACGCGCCACCACCTCGTCCTGCCGTCGGGAGCGCGCCGCTGCAACTTCGACGCGCTCGCCTTCTGGCAATTTGACGACATCCGGCAGTACCAGATCGTCCAGAAGAGCTTCCACGATCTCGAGGTGAGGCTGGTGGTTCGCCGTCCCCTGACGGAGGAGGTCAAGGCCGAGGTCGCCCGGCGGCTCAAGACCACCACCAGCGAGCATTTCTCGGTCGCGTTCACTTATCACGACTCGATCCCGCGTACGCCCAGCGGGAAATTTCGGGATTTCGTGTGCGAAGTTGCAGCGGACGCGCCGGGCGCGGTCGGCCATGCGTGACCGGAGCGCGCCATGAGACTGGCTGATGCCGCGGCTGAGCGTGCCGCGCTGGCAGAATGGACTGGGTTCAGACTTTAGGACCAATAGCCCAAAGGCAGTAGTGCGGCCCGAGCCCGTTCGACGTCCGCTTCTGCTCTCTATGAGCAGACCTCTACACGCCAAGACAGCCCGTCGGGAGAGTGCCAATCCGAAAATTCGCCATAACGGGCGGGAGATTCATCGTGATTCAGACAGTGGCTGGGCGATGTCTCATGTGGGTCGTCAGCGGTAATCAGGCGATGTCCGCGGCAGGTCAGCTCATCCGCGACAAGCGGACATCGCCCAGCGCGGGCTGTGAGTCTCCTCTCGTTAGGCTCGCTGGCCGCGGCGCCACGCCTCATTTTAGTCGCGAACGTCGTCGGCGAGCGGATAGTACTTTCTGAGATCTCCTCCCTGATGCACGATTGCATTCCAGAACGGAGGCTCACTCATGATCATCGATTGCCATGGACACTACACGACGGCGCCGAAGGCGCTGCTGGCCTATCGCGACGCCCAGATCGCCGGCCTCAAGGATCCCTCGTGGCGGCCGGCTAGAGCGGCGCTCGCCATCGGCGACGACCAGATCCGGGCCAGCATCGAAGGGGCGCAGCTGAAGCTGCAGCGCGAGCGCGGCACCGACCTCACCATCTTCTCGCCGCGCGCCGCCGGCATGGGCCATCATATCGGTGATGCGACGGTCAGCCAGTACTGGTCCGAGATCTGCAACGACCTGATCCACCGGGTCTGCACGCTCTATCCGAGGAACTTCGTCGGCGTGTGCCAACTGCCGCAATCGCCCGGCGTCGATCCCAGGAACTGCATCCCGGAGCTCGAGCGCTGCGTCAAGGAGTTGGGGTTCATCGGCCTCAACCTCAACCCAGATCCCTCCGGCGGCTATTGGAAGGAGCCGCCGCTGACCGATCGCTGGTGGTATCCCGTCTACGAGAAGATGGTCGAGCTCGACGTGCCCGCGATGATCCACGTCAGCCATTCCTGCAATCCGGCGGTCCACTTCACCGGCGCCCACTACATCAACGGCGACACCACCGCCTTCATGCAGCTGATCGCCGGCGACCTCTTCAAGGATTTCCCCGCGCTGAAATTCATCATTCCGCACGGCGGCGGTGCCGCGCCCTACCATTGGGGCCGCTATCGCGGCCTCGCTCAGATGCTGAAGAAGCCGCTGCTTGGGGAGCATCTGCTGAAGAACGTCTATTTCGATACCTGCGTCTATCACCAGCCCGGCATCGACCTGCTGACCAAGGTCGTTCCCGCCGACAACATCCTCTTCGCCTCGGAGATGGTCGGCGCGGTTACCGGCGTCGATCCCGAGACCGGCTTCAACTATGACGATACCAAGCGCTACATCGAGGCAGCGGCGCTGAGCGCCGCCGACCGGACCAAGATCTTCGAGATGAACGCGTTCAAGGTATTCCCGCGGCTCAAGGCGGCGTTGGACCGGCGCTGAGGATAGGCATTGCCGCGCCCGCGATGCGGGCTGTCACTGCCTCGAGCGGACTGCGCCGGCAGTCGGGCGATCATCGCCACGACGTCCGCATCGCCTCTAGGTGTCCGCCAGCGCGGTAAGAATCCGATCGCGCGCGGCGAAATCGCCGTCGTCATGCAGCGGCTGGATGCAGACATGCGTCGCGCCGGCAGTGAAATGCGCGCGGAGCTTGCCTTTCACCGTCGCCGCATCGCCCCATAGCACCATCGCGTCAATGAAGCGATCGGACCCGCCACTCGCTAGTTCCGCTTCGGTGAAGCCGAGGCCGAGCCAACAGTTGCGATAGTTGTCGAGCACCATGTAACGCGCCAGTTCCTTGCGGCCGAGCGCGCGGGCTCGGCCGGCGTCGGTCACCAAACAGACTTTCTGCTCGACTGCCAGCACCTTGCTCGGTCCCAGAATCTTTGCCGCGCGCGCCGTGTGTTCCGGTGTCACGTTATACGGCACCGCACCGCGCGCCCTTTCCGAGGACAGCTTCAGCATCAGCGGGCCGAGCGCAGCGACCACGATCGGCCACGCCTCCGATCCCGGCTGATCCTTGCTGATGCCCTCGAGATAGGCGCGCATCGCCGGGACCGGCTTGGCGTAGGTGTGGCCCCGGATGCCCTCCACCATCGGCACATGGCTGACGCCGAGTCCAAGTATGAAGCGGCCGCCATAGAGCGCATTTAGCGACAGCATGCCGCGGCGCGCAGTGAATGCGTCGCGCGCATAAATGCTGGCGATCGAGCTGCCGATCTTCAGCTTTGTGCTGTTGCCGAGCATGAAGCCCGCGAGCGACAACGACTCATAGCCGCGCGACTCCGGATACCACAACGCGCCATAGTTCAGGCGCTCAACCAGCGCGAGGAAAGCCGGGATTTGCGAGCCGGTCAGCTTGTCCATGCCGTACCAGACGCCAAGCCGTCCGATCTGCATCGCGGTTCTCCTAGCTCTTACCTCAACCTCGGGGTCGTACCGTCCATTTATCGCGATAGTCGCGTGTGCGATCAATGGGATTGGCAATGGCCGTCTCGGCTGCATGAGCATGAGCCAGGCCTACAGCAGGCGAATGATGCCGAATCCAGCGCCACGATCCATCGTGCCATTGAGTTCGGCTGCACCTTTCTCGACGCGGCGGAGACCTCCGGTCCGTCAAGCGAGCCGGTGAGTCGACCGACGCTGTTTCCCGCCGCCGTCAATCGGCTACCGCAACCGCGTTGATCTCGACCAGACAACGCGGGTCGGTCGCGAGCCGCACGACCTGTACGGTCGTCGTGGCGGGCTTCGCGTCGCCGAAATACTCGGCCCAGACCCGGTTCAGTGCGTCCTGATCGGCAAGATCCGTCACGAACCGGTCGGCCTTCACCACGTCGGCGAAGGTCGCCCCGACGGGGCTCAGCCCCCGCTTGAGGTTTTCCAAGGCCGCTCGCGTTTGTCCCGCCATGTCGCGAGGCATCGACGCGAATTCCTCAGGACGGTGCGGATGATGGTGATACACCGGCGCCGCGGTCACGCCCGCGAGATAGACCGTCGTGCCGCCCCTGACCTTGATGGCCGGCGCGTAAGGCATCCACATATCCGGCGCCTCGGGCCAATGCACGTGCTCGATGGATTTTCGCATGGCCATCTCCTCTCGCATGAATGCTCGGCACTTTGTCGGACATTTATATTGGATCTCAGACCCCGCTGACGCGGTCGACGGTCCGGCGGAAGTTGGCGGCGATGCGATCCTCGGCGGCGTGGTGGCGCTCGCGGATGACCCAACGTCCGCCGACCATGACGTCGCGCACGACGGCGGTCTCGCTGGCGAAGACCACGGAATCGATGAGCGCGTCCCGCTCGCGGCGATAGAGCGAGGGTGCCATGGGATCGAGCACCAGCAGATCCGCGCGGTGGCCCGGAGCGAGGGCGCCGGTGCGCCGGCCGAGCGCCTGCGCGCCGCCCGCGACCGCCGCTTGCCAGAGCGCGAGACCCGTCGATGCGGGCTTGCCCGATGGGGCGAGCGCGCGGCGGCGCTCGCGCAGGCGCTGGCCGTACTCGAGCCAGCGCAGCTCCTCGATGGGGCTGAGAGACACGTGGCTGTCGGAGCCGATGCCCCAGCGCCCGCCGTCCGCGAGATAGGGCAGCAGCGGGAAGAAGCCGTCGCCGAGATTGCCCTCGGTGGTGGGACAAAGCCCCGCGACCGCGCCGGTGGCGGCGAGCCGCCGGGTCTCCGCGGCGTCCATGTGCGTTGCATGCACGAGGCACCAGGCGGGATCGACCGGCGCGTGGTCGAGAAGCCACTGCACGGGCCGCGCACCCGACCAGGCCAAGCACTGCTCGACCTCGCGGGTCTGCTCGGCGACGTGGATGTGGATGGGCGCGGCGGGGTCGAGCTTGCGGAGCTCGGCGCAGGCGGCGGCGAGCGGCGCGGGCGGCACCGCGCGGAGCGAATGCAGCGCGAGCCCCACGCGGATCTCGGCGTTGCCGGCGTGCCGGCGTCCGACCTCGTCGATGATGTCGAGCACACCCGGCACCGGCTGCACGAAGCGCCGCTGAGCTTCCGTCGGCGCGGCGCCGCCGAAGCCGCTGGCCTGGAACAACGCCGGCAGCAGTGTGATGGCGATGCCCGCCTCGGTCGCGGCTGATATCACGGCTTCGCTCATGGCGGCGGGCTCGGCATAGGGCCGGCCGTCGCGGGCGTTGTGGAGGTAGTGGAACTCGGCGACGCCGGTGTAGCCGGCCCTGAGCATGTCGAGGTAGAGCTGCGCCGCGATCGCCTGCACGTCCTCGGGCTCGAGCACCGCGAGGAAGCGGTACATGGCTTCGCGCCAGCTCCAAAAATCATCGCCGGTCGGGCTCGCGCGCTCGGTCAACCCCGCCATCGCGCGCTGGAACGCGTGGGAATGCAGGTTGGGCATGCCGGGCAGCACGGGACCGGCGAGCCGCTCGGCATCGCCCGGCGCGGCGCCCGCCTCGACCCCCGCGAGACTGCCGCCGGCATCGAGGGTGAAGCGCACATTCTGCGCCCAACCCGTGGGCAGCAGCGCGCTCTCGGCGAAGAGCACGGTCATGGCGGGACCGCCGCGGGAGCAGGCGTTGCCGGGAAGAGGTGACAGGCGACGCCCCGGTCTTTGCTGACCTGCACCCAGCCGGGATAAACCCGCTTGCAGACCTCCATGGCCTGCGGACAGCGCGGGTGGAAGTGGCAGCCGGAGGGCGGCGCCAGCGCGGAGGCGATCTCGCCCTCGAGCTTCGCCATCACGACCTTCGCCTTGGGATCGGGCACCGGCGAGGCGCTGCGCAGCACGCGCGTATAGGGGTGCAGCGGCTCGTCGAAGATCGCGGGCACCGGCCCCTTCTCGACAATGCGGCCGAGATACATCACGGCGACCTTGCGGCAGACATGCCGGACCACGCCCAAATCATGGGAGATGAAGATGAAGCTCAGCTTGCGCCGCTCCTGCAGCCCGCGCAACAGCACCAGGATCTGCGCCTGGATCGAGACATCGAGCGCCGAGACCGGCTCGTCCGCGACGATCAGCTCGGGCTGCAGCACGAGGGCGCGGGCGATGCCGATGCGCTGGCGCTGGCCGCCGCTGAACTCGTGCGGATATTTCGCGGCGGCGTCGCTGGGCATGCCGACCTCGGCGAGGACGGCACGCACCGCGGCCTGGATCTCGCTCGCCGTGCCCAGCCGGTGCACCGTCATCGGCTCGGCCAGCGTCTGGCCGATGGTGCGGCGCGGATTGAGCGAGGAATAGGGATCCTGGAACACGATCTGCATCTCGCGGCGCAGGCGCCGCAGCATGGCCGCGCTCGCCGCCAGCACGTCCTCGCCCTTGAAGCGGACGCGGCCGGCATCGGGCTCGATGAGCCGCAGGATCGAGCGCCCCGCCGTCGACTTGCCGCAGCCGGATTCGCCGACCAGGCCAAAGGCCTCGCCCGCCTCGACCGAGAACGAGATGTCGCTGAGCGCATGGACGGTGCCGGCCGCGCCGCCGAGGAAGCCGCGCCGGACCTGGAAGGATTTGCTGAGGTTCTCGACCTCGAGGAGCGGCTCGGTCATGCTGGCTCCGCGCCCGAGCCTTCGCCCGCGCGCACCCAGCAGCGGGCCGCGTGGCCTCGCAAGCCCGGCACCGGCACCAATGGCGGCACCTCGAGGGAGCAGCGCGGGATCCGGAGCGGGCAGCGGTCGGCATAGCGGCAGCCCGCCGGCATCGCCGTGATCGGCGGCACCTGGCCGGGGATCGGCTTGAGGTCGAGGGCGTCGCGGTCGACTCGCGGGATCGAGCGCAAGAGCGCCTCGGTATAGGGATGCGTCGGATGGGCGAAGAGCTCCTCGACGCCCGCGAGCTCCACGATGTCGCCGGCATACATGACGGCGACGCGGTCGGCGATCGAGGCGACCACGCCGAGGTTGTGGGTGATGAAGATCATGGCCATGCCGTCGCTCGCCTTGAGCTCCGCCAGCAAGGCGAGGACCTGAGCCTGGATCGTCACGTCGAGCGCCGTGGTGGGCTCGTCTGCGAGCAGCACCTCGGGCCCGCAGGCGAGCGCCACCGCGATCATCACGCGCTGACGCATGCCGCCGCTGAACTGGTGCGGGTAGTCGCCGTAGCGGCGCGCCGCCGAGGGGATCTTCACGTGCTCCAGGAGCTCGAGCGCGCGCGCGCGCGCCGCCCGCAGCGAGAGGTCCGTGTGGTAGCGCAGCGCCTCCGCGACCTGGAAGCCCACGGTTAGCACCGGATTGAGCGAGGTCATCGGCTCCTGGAAGATCATGGAGATCCGGTTGCCGCGGATCTTTTCCATCTCGCGCTCGCCGAGGGCGAGGAGATCGCGGCCGTCCAGCAGCACGCGGCCCGAGGTCACGCGGCCGTTGGCTTTGGGTACGAGCCCGATTATCGAGAGCGCGGTGATGCTCTTGCCGCAACCAGACTCGCCCACCAGCGCCAGCGTCTCGTTGCGGCCGAGCGTGAACCCCACGCCGCGCACCGCCGGATACCAGGTGCCGCCGATGCGGAACTCGGTGGTGAGGCTCTCGACGACGAGCGCGGGATCGGCGCTCCGCTCACTCATGGCGGAGCCTCGGATCGGTGGCGTCCCGCAGGCCGTCGCCGAGCATGTTGAGGCCCAGCATGATCACGAGGATCGCGAGGCTCGGAAACAGCGCGAGCCACGGCGCGTCCAGGATGTTCTCGAAGCCCTCGCGGATCATGCCGCCCCAGGTGGCCGTCGGTGGCCGCACGCCCAGGCCGATGAAGCTGAGCGAGGCCTCGGTCCGGATCGCGGTCGCGAGCCAGAGCGAGGCCATGACCAGGATCTCGTCGATGATGTTGGGGAGGATGTGCACCAGCATGATGCGCAGGTTCGAGAAGCCCAGCGCGCGGCCGGCCTCGATGAAGTCACGCTCCTTGATCGCGAGCGTCGGCGCGCGGGCGATGCGCGCGAAGGGCGCGATCGCCGTCAGCGTGATCGCGAGGATGAGGTTGCCGACCGTCGGCCCCAGCATCGCCACCACCAGCAGGCCCATCACCAGTGTGGGGAAGCTCAGAAGCACGTCCATCGCCGCCATCACGACGCGGTCGAAGACGCCGCCGATGTAGCCGGCGAGCATGCCCAAGACACCGCCGATCGCGATCGCCAGCAGCACCGCCGAGGTGCCGACGAGCAACGAGACGCGGCCACCCCAGAGGATGCGCGAGAGGATGTCGCGGCCAAAGCTGTCGCTGCCGAGCGGGAAGTCGGCGGAAGGCCCGGCGAGGCGCTGTAGCACGTCCTGCTCCAGAGGATCGTGCGGCGAGAGCCAGGGCGCGAAGAGCGCGCTCAGCGCCACCGCGAGCACCAACCCCGCGCCCAGCGACGCCATCTTGTGGCGGACGATGGCGGTGCCGAATCGCGCCCAGGCGCCGCGCTCCGGCACGGTCACGACCGCGCTCATTGCCGCTTCACCCGGGGATCGATGAGCCCATAAGTCAGGTCGGTGAGCAGGTTCGCGATCACGATGAAGAAGGCGTAGATCACCATCATGCCCTCGAGCAGCGTGTAGTCGCGCTGATTGAGCGCGTTGATGATGAGCTTGCCGAGGCCGGGACGGTTGAACACGATCTCCGTCAGCACGGAATTGCCGATCAGCACGCCGAGATAGAGCCCCACCACCGTCACCACGGGGATGAGCGCGTTGCGCAGCGCATGGCGCCAAATCACCACGCGCGCCGGCACGCCCTTGGCCCGGGCGGTGCGGATGTAATCCTCGCCCAGCACGCCCAGCATGCTCGAGCGCGCGACCCGCATGACATAGGCCACCATGATGAGGCCGAGATTGATCGCCGGGAGCGCGAGCGCCCGCAGTTGATCGACGGGATTGCCGGATCTCGCCTCGGAGATCACCGGGAACCAGCGCAGCTGAATGGCAAAGGCGAGCAGCAGTAGGATCGCCGAGACGAAAGCGGGAAACGACAGACCCGTCAGCGAGAAGAAGCGCGCGAGATAGTCGATCGCGCCGTTGCGGTGGCGCGCGGCGACGATGCCGAGCGGCAATCCCAGCACGACGCCGATCGCCAGCGCGGTCAGCGTGAGGTCGATGGTGTACGGCAGCACGCCCGCGACCTCGCTCCAGACCCGCTGATGCGTCACCAGAGAGGCGCCGAGGTCGCCCTGCAGCACCTGGCCCAGGAACTCGACGTATTGCGCAGCGATCGGCTGGTCGAGGCCGAGCTGGTGGCGCATGGAGATCAGCGCCTGCTGGCTCGCCTGATCGCCCAGGATGATCATGGCGGGATCGCCGGGCGCGATGCGCACGAAGAAGAACACCACGGTCAGCACGGCCAACAGCGTCGGCACTGCGATCAGGAGCCGCTTGGCGATGTAGCTCAGCACCTCCGCGCCCCGCTCGACGTTCGGCGGCCAAAGAGAGCAGCGCGCGCTAGCGCCAAGACCCGAGGTTCCCTAGGTCACCCCCCTCCCTACCCTCCCCCTCAAGGGGGGAGGGGCTGAAGACGTGAGGCAGCTCATTCCTCCTCCCCCCTTGAGGGGGAGGGTTGGGGTGGGGGGTGCGACGCAAGGTCACGGCCTGCGCCCGGCAGGAGTGCCCTCGCTTACTGAAGCGTGGTGAGCTCGTTGATGAGCGGCCCCAGGGTGAGCGAGGCATCGAGCTTGTAGCCGAAGTTGAGCTTGTCGCGATGCGCCCAGACCTGGAGCTGCTCGTAGAGCGGGACCGCGCAGACCTGCTGCACGAGCTTGTCCTGCGCCTCCTTCCAGAGCGCCTTCTGCTTGGCGGGGTCGGTCTCGGAGCGGGCGGCATCGATCTCCTGATCGGCCATGGCGCAGTGCGAGAAGTTGGTAACCGCCGACGGGGTGCCGACGATGCTGCGCGAGTGGAAGAATTGCGTGAGGTAAACATCCGCCACCGGCAGCCGCGCGGCCGAGTACATCACGACCTGGCTCAGATCCTTGCGGATCTGCGCGTGGAAGGTCGGGTGGTCCACGACGTCGAGCTGCAGGTCGATGCCGACCTTCTTCAGCTGCGCCTGCACGATCTGCATGGTGTTGAGCATGGTCGAGAGCTGGGTCTGGATCGCCTTGATGGTGATCCCGTCGGCATGCCCGGCCGCGGCCAATAGCTCTTTCGCCTTGGCGGGGTCGTAGGGATAGAGCGGTGCGCTCTCGTCCGTGCCGAGGTAATCGTGCGGAACGATGGAGACCGCCTCCCGCGCGGTGAGCTCGCCCTTGAACTTCACCAGCTCCTTGCGGTTAAGGGCGTAGGCGATCGCCTGGCGCACGCGCAGGTCGTCGAGCGGCGGCTTGGTGATGTTGAGGCTGATATTCGAGAGCTCGCCCGGCCCGAACACGTCGACGACGGTGTGCGGCTCCTTCTGCATCCGGTCGGCCCAGGTCTGGTCCTGGCGGCCGTAGATCAGATCGATCTCGCCGGACTGATAGGCGAGGTCGCGCGTCGCGTCCGACGGAATGTACTTGTAGACGATCTTGTCGATCTTGGGCGCGCCGCGGAAATAGTTCTTGTTGGCGACCAGCACCACGGACTGATTGGGCGTGTACTCCGCATAGGCGAAGGGTCCGGTGCCGACGGCCTGGGTGCGGAAGTCGTCACCCAGTTTATCGACCGCTTTCTTGCAGACGATATTGCCGCTCTGGTAGGCGGTGAGCAGGCCCAGCACGTTGGGCGGGCGCTGCTTGAACTTGATCTGCACGGTGTAGGGGTCGGGTGCCTCGAAGGACTCGACGCCGGCGAAGTCGGAGGAATAGGCGGAGGTCTTGGTGTCGGACGCGCGCTTGAGCGAGAACACCACGTCCTCCGAGGTGAGCTCGCCATAGCCGTTGTTGCACTGGACGCCGTGGCGGAGATGGAAGGTCCAGGTGTTGAGATCGGACGAGGTGTCCCAGCTCTCCGCGAGGTCCGGCTCGATCTGGTCGGGATTCATGCTGCCGGGCTTGAAGCGGACGAGGCCGTTGAACATCCAGCCGACGATCGCCTTGTCGGGGGTGGTGGAGGCCTTGTGGGGATCGAGCGCCTGCATGTCCTGCGCCTGCATCCCGATGTTCAGCACCGTCTCGGCGCTGGCCGGCGACAAGCCCAGCCACGCCGCGCCGGCGATGACGCCCACCATTGCGAACCGTCCGTGTTTCATCTCGTCCACTCCTCCCCTCCCGTTCCGCCGAGGATGCCGGCGGTGTTCGTGGATGATACCGATCGCCGATTGCCCTTGAAAGCCTGGCCGCAGGGGTCGCCCGCCGTCACACCATGTCCTCGTGGCGCATGTTAACCAGCAGCTCCGCCACCGCGGCGTTGTTGGGCAAGCTCAAGACGGTGGCCACGAGCTCCGCGATCTCCTCCGGCGGGATCATCTCCGCGCGGTCGACCTCCTGGACGTCGGCGGTCATGTCGGTGGCGACGAAGCTCGGGCAGACCGCGGTCGCGCGGATCCCGTGCTCCCAGCCGAGCCGGCGCACGGAATGCGTGAGCGCCATCAGCGCGAACTTGGTCATGGCATAGCCGGCGTTGGCGTTCTTCACGCGCTTCCCCGAGAGCGAGGCGACGTTGACCACGCGGCCGACGCCGGATTTCTTGAGGTGCGGCAGCGCCGCGCGAATGACCCGAAGCGGCGCCTTCACGTTCACCAGCCACATCTCGTCGAGCGTGTCCTCGCTCTCGTCCTCGAGGGTCGAGAGCCGCGAGATGCCCGCGTTATTGACGAGGGCGTCGATGCGTCCGAAGCGCTCCAAGGTGGCATCGACCCAGGCCTTGGCGGACTCGCGGTCGCGAGCCTCGTAGCGCGCGACCAGGCAGCGCGCGGAAGCCGGCACCGCCGGCGTCTTGCCGTTGCGCACGCCGAGGCTCAGCCGGAACCCGCCCGCCGCCAGCCGGCGCGCGGTCGCGGCCCCGATGCCGCGGTTCGCTCCCGAAATCATCACCACGCGCTCGCCCGCCGCCAACATCGGCACGCCTCCTCTTGTCTGTCCGGGCCCGATCAAATCTTAGCGAGATTCCAAATTCGCCGCATCAAACCCGGCCCGAGCTCGGGAAAAAGCCGCAGGGCCCCTGTAGTGACACGCATCACAGTTGGCGATCCCGCGCTAGACTAGGCTCGCGCGGGCGTGCCCGAGGTTTCCGTAGGTCTGACGTGACCCTGCAGCGCAAGACGGTTCATGTAAACGACGTGCCCATCGGCCAGGCCTCGACTTGGGGCGAGGTTTTTGCGCTGCTGAGAGCCAGGGGGATCTGGTTTCTTGGCAAGCCCGGGGCCGCCGAGGGGCCGACCGGGTTCTTTCTGCACGGCACGTCGACCGATATTCAGTGGCGGATGCGGTCCGGCAACGACGTCGCGTGAGAGCCGCTCAGAACCGATCCGGGCGATAAGGCGCGAGGTCGATCCCCGGCGGCCTCCCCGCCACGACGGAGGCCACCAGCCGGCCGGTGATCGGCCCGAGCGTGAGACCGAGATGGCCATGGCCGAAGGCGTAGACGACCGACGGACAGCGCGGCGACGGGCCGATGACGGGCACGGAATCCGGCGTCGACGGGCGATACCCCATCCATTCCCGGTTCACGCGGTCGCTCAAGCCCGGCAGCGCCGCTCGCGCGTGCGGCAGGATCTTGTAGATGCGCGAGAAATCCGGCGGCGCGTCGACGCCGGCGAGCTCGATCCCGCTGTTGATGCGGATGCCGTCCTGCATCGGCGCCATCGCGAAGACGCGCTCGGGGAAGACGACGGGCCGCCGGAGCTCGCCGGCATCGCCGGGATCGAGGTTCAGGTGATAGCCGCGCTCGGTATCGAGGGAGACGCGATCGCCGAGCCGCGCCGCGAGCCGTCCGGACCAGGCGCCGGCCGCCACCACCACGGCATCGAAGTCGCGGATGCCGCGCTCGGAGCGCACGCGCACGCCGCCGCCCTCGCGCGGCTCCAGGTCGCGCACGTTCTCATGCAGGAACTGCCCGCCGGCCTGGGCGAAATATTGGCCATAGCCGTCGACGAGGCGCCACGGGTAGCTCGCGAAGCCGCTGTCGGGCTGGAACAGACCCTTGATGAAGCGCGGCGCCAGATGCGGCTCCAGCTGGCGGAGCTCGTCCTGGTTGAGCACGTCGAACTTGATGCCGTGCCGGCTCATCAGCCGCCGCTCGAGCGCGCTCCCGGCAAAGCCTTTCTCGGTCTCGTAGGCCTTGAGCCAGCCGACGGGGCGCAGCACGTCGTGCACGCCCGCGAGCGCCGCGAGCTCGCGATGGGCGTCGTTCGCCTGCGCCAGGATCGGGGCGAGCGCCGAGGCACTCTTGTCCACCTGGGACGGGCGTCCCGCCCACAGAAAGCGCACGAGCCAGGGCGCGAGCCACGGCAAGTAGCGCCAGCGCAGCCGGATCGGGCTCGCGGGATCGAGCAGCATCGCCGGGATCTCCTTCCAGAGATCCGGCGTGCTGGTGGGGGTCACCGCGCCCGTGACGATGCCGCCGGCGTTGCCGTAGGAGGTCAGCGTGCCCGGCGAGCGCGCATCGATCACGCTGACCTTGTTGCCGTCCCGCTGGAGATAAAGCGCCGCGCTCATGCCGACGACGCCGGCGCCCACGACCGCGATGTCTCGTCCCCCCATGACGGATCGATCGCGCCTAGGCGTCGGGCTTGAATTGCATGGCCACGCCGTTCATGCAGTAGCGCTTGCCCGTGGGCTCCGGGCCGTCGTCGAAGACGTGGCCGAGATGGCCGCCGCAGCGGCTGCAATGGACCTCGGTGCGCGGCAGAATCAGCTTGAAATCCCGCGACGTCTCCACCGCGCCCTCGATGGGCGCGAAGAAGCTCGGCCAGCCCGTGCCGCTGTCGAACTTGGTATCCGAGCGATAGAGCTCGAGCGTGCAGGCTGCGCAGACGAACACGCCGCCGCGGTGCTCGTCGTTGAGCGGGCTCGTGAAGGGTCGCTCCGTGCCGTGCTGCCGGAGCACCCGGAATTGCTCCGGCGTCAGCTTCTGCCGCCATTCCGCGTCGGTGGTCATGAGTCGGTGGGCTCCTCAGGGCTATGCTTTGCCCCGATGGTGCCACCGCTCCGCGTGTTTGTCACCGCGAGCCTCGGCGCGCGGCCGCCGCCGTCGAATGCGAAGCCGGCCGATCAATAGACCTTCGGGACGAATCTCTGCAGGGACTTGCGGGGGCGCTTGTAGCGGGTCTTGGGTTGGCGGTTCGGCAACGGGAATTCGATCGGCGTCATGTCCTTGTAGGGGATCTGCTGCAACAGATGCCGGATGCAGTTGAGCCGCGCCTTCTTCTTGTTGTCGGCATCGACGACGTGCCAAGGGCTCTTCTTGGTGTCGGTATGCCCGAACATCCGGTCTTTCGCCTTGGAAAACTCGACCCAATACTTGCGCGCCTCGAGATCCATCGGGCTGAGCTTCCAGCGCTTGAAGGGGTTGCGCATGCGCTCGTGGAAGCGGAGCTCCTGCTGTTCGTCGCTGACCGAAAACCAATACTTGATGAGATGGATGCCGGAGTGGATCAGCATTTCCTCGAAGAGCGGGCAGGCGCGCAGGAATTCCTGGTACTCGTCCTTGGTGCAGAAGCCCATGACGCGCTCGACGCCGGCGCGGTTGTACCAGCTGCGATCGAACAGCACGATCTCGCCGCGCGACGGCAGGTGCGCGACATAGCGCTGAAAATACCATTCGCCGCGCTCGCGCTCGGTGGGCTTGGACAGCGCCACGATCCGGCAGACGCGAGGGTTGAGGGGCGCGGCGATCCGCTTGATGACGCCGCCCTTGCCGGCGGCATCGCGGCCCTCGAACACCACCAAGACCTTGAGGCCGTGCATGCGCACCCATTCCTGGAGCTTGATCAGCTCGAACTGAAGATGGGCGAGCTCCTCGGTGTACGTATAGTGCTTTGGCGGCACGCGCATCTTCGGCTTGCCGGTGATCCGCCAATTCAGCTCGATGGTGGCCTGCTCCTTCGCATCCCGGAGCACTTGGCCGCCCACGCGCAACAGCGCTCTGCGCTTTGCCATGTCGATCTCCCGCGATACCGCGGACCCGCGCTCCGCGCCGATCCATTGGCGTAGACGCGAGGCCGCGAATTTAGGGCCCATTCTCGCTCTGCAAGCTCTGCTATTTGGTTAACTCGAGGCGGACGAGCCACCGGCTTGATTCCATGCCATGATCCCCGCCGATATCGGGATTCCACTCGAGGAGTCGTTCATGGGCGAGGACGCGGAGCTATTCGAGACCGTTCGGACGCGACTGTTCACCGCGGTGATCGGCGACGTCATGGACACGCAAGGCCTCACCCGCCAGTTCCTGCCGCCCTCGATCCGAGGGATTTCGCCGGACATGACGGTGGTGGGCCGCGCCATGCCCGTGCTCGAGGCGGATTGCGTCGGCGACGCGGTCGCGCACACCGGCCGGACCGACGGGTTCGGGCTGATGTTCCGCGCGCTCGACGATCTCGCGCCCGGCGAGGTCTATGTCTGCACGGGCGCCTCGCCGCGCTACGCGCTTTGGGGCGGACTCATGAGCACGCGGGCGCGCCGGCTCGGCGCGCGAGGCGCCGTCCTCGGCGGCTTTCACCGGGACACCCGCGAGATCGTGCAGCTGGGATTTCCGGTGTTCTCGCAGGGTCCCTACGCGCAGGACCAGCGGCTGCGCGGGCGCGTGATCGATTTCCGCTGCACGATCGAGTTCGAGAACGGCGCGCAGGTGCGGCCCGGAGACCTCGTCGTCGGAGACGTCGACGGCGTGCTGACCGTGCCGCGCGACCACGTGGCCGATATCCTGCGGCTGGCGCTCGCCAAGGTCGAGGGCGAGGGCAAGGTGCGGCGCATGATCGACGCCGGCGAGCCGACCGCTGATATCTTCGAGAAGACCGGGATCATGTAGCGCGCCGCGGACTGCGTGGCGCAACGCCGCCCTACTTCACGACCTCGCCGGTGTCCGTGAAGACCAGCTTTCCGTTGCGGCGGGCGACGGCTCGATTGTAGTCGCGGTCGCCGGGCTTCAAGACGCGCAGCAGGGTGACGGTGCGCTCCTGGGAGTCCGTGAAGGCGGAGAGCGTGCAGAGCTCGGGCGAGTACCAGAGGAGCTGCGTCGTGGTCGAGCCGCCCTCTACATGGTCCGTGCGGCGGATCCTCCAACTCTTGTAGCCGCGACTCCCGACAGCGATGGATTCGGTCCCCTCCACCACGAAGGAGACCAGCGCCTTGCCGCGGGTGTATCGGTTGATGCGCGTGATGTCGAAGTGCTTCTGCGGCTTCAGGGGCCAGAATTGCTCCAATCCCTCGGGATTCGATTCGAAGGCCCAGCGGTCGCCGCCGTCGTCGAACAGGAATTGACCCGCGCGCACGACACTGCGTTCCGTTCCGAGGATCGAATAGGAGTAAGCCAACGGCGGTGCGTCCGCCGGCTTCGGCAGGATGAGATAACCGCGGTTGCTGTACAGCAGCTTGGTCTGCGGCGCGGGCTCGCAATAGGCACCCGCGGAGGGATCGCCGCCCTGGGCGCGAGCAAGCGGGGCGAACGTGCCCATGACCGCGGCAAGCAGCAATACGGCCCCGAAACCGCAGCGCGTCATCGTCCCTCCGATAGATCCCCTAGCATTGAAGCGCCGGACTCCCGGCCGAGGTCAATAGCTCTTACGTGGTGCGGGAGCGCTCGGCCGATTATTCTCGGAGGCGCTATGGCACCGACCGAAGACGCACGCGATCAGCCCCTCGTCGGCATGCGCCTCGACCAGGCCGGCCGCACCGCCTTCTTCCTGTGGTTCAACCTGGAGCCCGTGGCGCGGCGCGATGCCCGCACCACGGCGTTCAAGCCGAGCGGCCCGAGCTTTCGCGAGCTGGTGACCGTCACCGTCCGCACGGACGACGCCGACCGCATCGCCGCGATCGAGCTCTCGATCGCGCGCTCGTTCATCGAGGATCCCCGGCAGGGCATGTTCGCGGCGGACATCGCCAAGAGCTTTCTCGGCGCGGCGCTGGCGGCGCCGGACCGCGCGCACATGCAGCACCTCATCGACACCATCGCCTATGGCGGCACATACGCGAAACCGATCTTGGCCGCCGAGCCGCGCGGCGGACCGGCACCTCAAATCGAGCGAGACAGCGCGCCTTATCTGGTATGGCTCGGCCGCAATCCCTACTGGAGGCGGCCGTTCGACACGGTTCTATTGGAGTTGGAGAACGCCGAGACCGAGCGCGGCGGAGCGCTCAGGCTCGCGGTCAGCGCGTACGGCGCTCCCGAGGATCAGCCGTCGCCGCCATCCTCGTAGCGGATCGCGATGACCTCGATGGTGTCGCGTCCCGCAGGCGTGCGCAGCTCCACGACGTCGCCCTCGCGCGCTTTCAGCAAGGCTCTGGCGATGGGCGAAATCCAGCTCACGCGGTTATCCGCGAGATCGGCTTCATCGACGCCGACAATGGTGATGGTGTGCTCCGTCCCTCGCGCGTTCGCATAGGTCACGGTCGCGCCGAAGAAGATCTGATCCCGATTCTTCTGCCGCTCGGGAATCACCACCTCGGCGCCTTCCATGCGCTTGGTCAGAAACCGGATCCGGCGATCGATCTCCCGCAGCCTGCGTTTCCCATAGATGTAATCGCCGTTCTCCGAGCGGTCGCCGTTGCCCGCGGCCCAGGAGACGGTCTCGACGACCTTGGGCCGTTCCACTCGGACCAGCTGCCGGAGCTCGTCCTGCAAGCGCCGAAAGCCCCGAGGCGTGACGTAGTTCTTGACGCCCGCCGGCAACAGATCCGGCTCGCCGGGCAATTCATCGTCGCTCTCGGTTTCCTTGGTGAACGCCTTGCTCATCGCCGATTTTCCACGACCGCTGTCCAGGTTTGCCGAGCCTACTCCGGGAGGGTTGACTTACGTCAATGCGGGGTAGGACTGGTTAACCGATACTAACCTTAATGAATCGTTAACGAAGAGTGCGCTAGCCATAGGGCGGGGCACAAGTGATGCGAGCGCGGCGTACCCGATTCTCGCGCGAAAGGAAACAGCAGCTTAGGCATCGGGAGCAGGCAACCACTCGGTCGATCATGGTTTGTGCGTTCTCGCACTGACTCACTCACCAATCCAGGGAAAATTGATCTTGTCGAACGATGCACACTTCGCTCATGCTGGACCGTCGCATTTGCTCGATCGCGGACGGGGTAACGGGGTCCGCGCCGGACAGGGGGTAGCGATGACGCGCAATTATCCGAACCTGACGCCGCCCAACGACCTGCGGCTCCCCGATGCCTTGACCATCAAGCATGGGCCGCGCGGTCTGCTGGCGCGCTTCGTCTTGGAGGGCGACAAGCTCGCGCGCGAGATGGGCATCCGCCTGCGTTTGCGCCACGACTTCGAGAATTTCCTGACGCTGAACGAGTTCGAGGTGGGGCGCGGCAATTGGTATCCGCTGGTCGATATCTTCCAACCCGGTCATGGCGGCCTCTCGGCGGAGAACGCCTATTGGATCTCGGGCGAGACGGATGACGGCGAGATCGTCGTGACGCAGGCCGGCCGCGTCTACTACTGGCCGGAGACGACGCTCGCCGAGGAAGCCCGCGACATGTTCTACGGCGGCCGCACCGACGCCACCGGCCCCTGCATCGTCAAGGCAGCGGATGCACCGAAGATCTCGGGCGTGGTGTTCTTCGGCGGCGCCGTCTGGGTACGGCCCGATTTCCGCGGACTCGGGCTCTCGAAACTGATGCCGAGACTCGGGCGGGCCTACGCGGCCGCGCGCTGGCCGATCGATTGGGGGATTTCGCTGGTGAAGCCCGCGCTCGTCGACAAGGGCGTCGCGGTCGGATACGGCTACAAGCACGAGAGCCGCAGCCTGTTCTTCCCGGGCCACCAGCTCGGCGACCTCGAGGTCGTGCTCGTCTACATTTCCCGCGATGAGGCCTACGACGACTTGGCGATTTTCTTGACCGATGGAATGGGCAGCGTTTCGACCGCGCCCGCAGTCGTGCCGGTCCGCACCAGGGCCGTCGGGCCGTCCGTAACCAGGGAGGAGACCGTGACCAGGATCTCCGATGACCTGGTCGTCCAGGGCAGCAGGAGTCGATCGTAGGTCGTCCGGCCCTCGCGGCCCCGCAAAGCGGCATCGACCCGATCCAGCTGCGGCAACTTCCGGAGCGCGGTTTGGCGGTAATCCTCGGCGACCCATTGGCCGTATTCGCGGTCGGGCTGGTTGGCGACCTTCTCTCCGATCGCGCGGTAGGGGAAGTCGCGGTCGCCCAGCCAATCGAAAGCGTCCCCGACGTAGCGGAAGACCGGATCGGGATCGTTGGGCTGCACGCCGACCACCACCGTGCGCTGCAGAAAGCCGTGCCGGGCCATGAAGGGCAGGACCGTGTCGTCGAACTGGCCAAAGGCCATGCGCCATTTCTGCAGGATGGGACGGAGTCGATGCTCGCTGTTGTTCAGGAGCCGCTCGTGATCCTGCCGTGTCGCGAAGAAGCGCTCGCTCGATCGATGATCCTCGAGGTGAGCGAGCGAGTAGAGATCGTGCAGCCGCTCGAAGGCGCGCTCGGCGTTCGGCAAGATCTCGCGCTCCCAGCGCGTGGTGAGGAAACGGATGCAGAAGGCCCGCGCCGTGGACTTCGACAACACATGGTTGACGGCGATCAGGCTGTTCAGGTCGACGTTGCTCGGATGGACGGTGATGCTCACCACCAGGTCCGTGATGATCTCAACCTTGATGAAGCCGAGATTCTTCACGGCGAACATCGCCGCGTCATAATCGGGATCGAGATCGCCGACCTCGCGCAGGAATTCCTGGCTTCCTTCGGGCAGCCAACGGCCCTCGGGCGAAACCAGAAACGTCTCGTTCTGCATCAACTCGGCCACGCGTACCTGCCTGACATTGGGCGAGTATCACTCTGACCGGATCACTATGAACGAAAGCTTAAAGCAGGCCGCCGCCACTGTTGCCTCCGCGCTTGGCCCGATCGCTCAAAAGCAGTGGAAATTCTATGGATGCCGATCGACATCGCCTAGAATGGCGACGGGACGCCGGGGGGCTCCGCGTCCCGAGCGGACAGGGGTGGCATCGGGGGAATGCTCGTGAGCGAGATCGGCGCCGATCCGGGCCCCCCGGCCAATCGCGTGGTGCTGTCGCTTCTCCTGGCGACGCTCATGCAAGCCTTCGACGCCACGATCGTCAACGTGGCGTTGCCCAGCATCCAGCGCACGCTTGCGATCGACACCGCGGCCGCGGGCTGGGTGGTGACCACCTACCTTGTCGCGGCGTCCGCGACCATGCCGGTTGCGGGCTGGCTGCGCCTTCGCTTCGGCCGCGAGCCCCTGTTCGTGGGCACGGTCGCCGGGTTCGCCGTCGCCTCGGTGCTGTGCGCGCTCGCCCCTACGGTCGTGGCCCTGGTGGCCGCGCGCGCGGCGCAGGGCGCCTGTGCCGGCGTCATCCTGCCGCTGACCCAAGCACTGCTTCTGGACCTGCACCCCAAGAGCAAACATCCCGCGATCCTCGCGCGCTGGGGCAGCACGATCGTGATCGGGCCCATCATCGGACCGCTCCTGGGCGGCGCGCTGACCCACTTCGTCTCGTGGTCCTGGATCTTCTATGTGAACGTCCCGATCTGCTGCCTCGCGCTCCTCGGCGTGCGCGGCGCGTTGACTCCATTGTCGCGAGCGGCGAGCGCGCCCAAGTCCAAGATCGACCTGACGGGCATCGCGCTCCTCGTGTTGACGGTCACATCTTTCGAGCTGCTGCTTCAAAATGGCGCAGCGCGCGGAATTTGGCTGGGCTGGGACTGGATCGCCGAGGCAGGGGTGACGATCGCCGGCGGCGCGCTGCTGCTGCGGCATTTCGACCGCGCGGTCCAACCGGTCATCGACATTCACCTGTTCCACGACCGGAACTTCGCCGGCGCCGTGCTGATCAACGTCGTCGTGGGCGCGATCTTCTTCGCGACCATCACGCTCGTCCCGTCGCTGATCGAGGGTCCCCTCGGCCACGATTCCCTGACGGCCGGCATCCTGATGGCTCCGCGGGGTATTGCGACCATGGCCGCGATGCTGGCCGCGGGTCACCTCCTAAAGACCCTCGATCCCCGCCCCTTCGTGTTGCTCGGCCTGGTCGTCACCATAGCAGCGCTCGCCATGTTCGCCGCCACCGGTCCCGGCGCCGGGATCGCGTGGCTGATCGCCGCCAGCCTCGTGCTCGGCATCGGAGCGGGATGCCTGATCACGCCTCTGAGCGTGCTCACCTTCCTGACCATCGTGCCCGAGTCCAGAACCGATGCCGCCGGGCTCTACAATCTCGCGCGTCAGCTGGGCGGCGCGGTCGGGGTCGCCGCCGTGACCGCGGTGGTGTCGGCGCTGACCCCGACGGCGCCGGTGCATCCCCACGCCTTGGGCGCGGTCGGCGGCTATTACACCGCTTTCTTCCTCCTGGTCCTCCTGGCCACGCTCGCGATCCCCGCGGTTTCGATGTTTCGCATCGGAGCGGTCGCGCGCTCGAAGCCCGCGGAGTCCGGTGGCAGCCTCGAAACCTGAGGGGCGGAGCGCCCGCTCAGTCGGCGTGATCCCGGGCGTAGCGCGCGATCTCGGCGTGGGTCGCGAACCAGATGCCGGGATGGCCGGAGATGTGGCGGATCAGCTCTTCCAGCAGCCAGATGCGCGAGCGGTGACCGGTGATGTGCGGGTGCATCGTGAGCTGGAACAAGCCGCCCTCGCCATAGGCCGCGTCGAATTCCCGGCGGAAGATCTCGAGCACGGCCGAGGGCGCCGTGTAGGGGCGCAGCGCGAGATAGCGGTTCATGTTGAAATAGACGGCATCGTCCCGGATCCATTCGACCGGCAGCTCCACCACGCCCGTGGGCTCATTGTCGAGCAGCAGCTCGTAGCAATCGTCGTCGGCCATCAGCGAAGAATCATAGAGCAGGCCCATCTCCCGCGTGATGGCGAGGGTATGCGGGCTGAAGTCCCAAGACGGCGTGCGGATGCCGACGGGCCGGACGCCCGCGATCCGCTCGAGCGTGTCGCAGGCGCGCATCTGCAGATCGCGCTCGGCCGCTGGCGGCAAGATGCTGTTGCGCTCGTGGATCCAGCCGTGGATGCCGATCTCATGCCCCTCGCCGGCGACGCGCCGCTGCTCGTCGGGATAGAGTTGCGCGATCACCGCCGGCACGAAGAAGCTCGCGGGGATGCCGTACTTGCCGAGCAGCTTGAGCAAACGCGGGATGGCGACGCGGGCGCCATATTGACCCTGGGAGAGCCGCCCGGGCGACGTCCCGCCCTCCCGCAGCTCGCCGCTCTCGTGATCGCTGTCGAAGGAGAGCGCAATCGCGCAGCGCGCGCCATCTTTCCAGACGCGCGGACGCAGCGGACGCCCGGCACGCACATGCTCGACGATGCCGCGCCAGTGCACCTCCGGCCATTGCCAGGGCTGCTGCTCCTCGCCCGTGGAAACCTGAGCGGCGCTCTGCGCGGGTGCGGTCATCGTCGGCCCTCCTCTACCTTGGGAAGCGCCGAGATATAGCGGATTACGCGAGGCTCGCGCCAGCGGCCCGGGCCAGCGTCAAGCCGATCGGATCGCGTCAGTCCCGCTTGCGCGAGATCACGTAGGATTCGTCGAAGAACCAGAGGCCGCCGTGCTTCTGCAGGACCGCGCGGGTCGCATCGAGGTAGCGGCGGCCGCTGATCACCTCCGCCAGGCGCTGATCCTCGATCTGCGCCACGTAGATCGCGGCGTTCCAGGCCGCAAACAGCGTCGAGGTTCCGATCGTGTCGCTGACCTCGCTGGGCAGCGTGTGCATGTCGTAGCGGAAGATCGACCGGTTGTCGGAATAGGCGTTGAAATTGAGATCGCGGCCGGCGCTGCCCAGCTCGGCCTTGGCGATTTTCAGGAGCTCGTGCCGATCGGTCTGGAAGGGATTCTCGCCCGGCCAGATCTCCTGCACGATCTCCAGGCCGGGGTCGCGGCCGTAGGAGTGGATGGTGAGCAGCCGCCCGCCGGGCGCCAAGCTGCGCGCCAGCGGCGCGATGACCTTGCGCACCTTGAACTCCGCCGGCGCGCGGGCGCGATAGGGCTGCGAGGCGATCACGAGGTCGTAGTCGGCGCGGGTGGCGCCGCGCCGCGGCATCACGGAATCCAGCAGGAATTTGTGATCGTCCCGGTAGACCACCAGCACGACGGGCCGCTCGTAAACGGGATTGCCCGAGGTTTGGCTGACGCGGGCGCGCCAATGCTCGGCCAGGAAAGATTGCAGATCGATGATCTGCTCCTCGAAGTGATGCGCGGTATTTCCGGTCAGCGCGAGCTCGTGCCAGACCAGGCTGGTCGCGGCCGTGACCGAGTTGGGCGCGAGCCACGGCGCCTCGGAATAATAGAGGTTGGTCATCACCAGGACGGTCGCGGGATGCTCGAAGAAGCGGTCGGGCATCTTGTCCAGCGCCAACCGGACATCCTCGAGGCTGATCTCCTTGCCCACGATGTAGTGCGGCATGGTCGGGAAGCGATCGTGCATGGCGCGCATGACGCGGGAGAGCACCGTGCCGTCGCCCACCCCCGCATCGAAGACGCGCAGCGCCGGCGGCCGCGGATGCACGTTCGCGAGCTCGAGGCTCACGCGCTGCGCTACCACCCACTTCTCGCTGCAGGTGTTCACGAACAGCAGGTACTTCTGGCGATTGTCGTAGAAGCGGAAACCATTGATGGAGCCGAGGCCGCCGACGGGGCCGATGGCCGGGGCCGCGCGCGCGCGCGGCACGGCGGCCGCGCCCTCGTGGAGACCGCCGACCGTCGGCACGCCGCCGGCGCCCGTTCCGGGCGTGCCCCTGGCGATGAAGGCCTGGATGCGGTCGAAGGTGTCGGTCGTGATGCGTCCGCCGTCGCGCAGCCGGCGCACCAGCTTGCCGTCATTGATCGCGAGCCGCCCGAAGGTGGACTCCGCCAGATCCGCCCGGCGGCAGTATTCGGAGATCTCGCGCAGCAGCGTTTCCGGATCCATGGCAGACGATCCAAGGCTCGATCATTGGGGTCGACTGTTCAGAATTCGAGCACTGCCGGTCGGCCGCGTCAATTCCTTCATCTCCCATGCGTAGAGTGGGCTGATTGGTGGGCAATATTCAAATTCCGCCAAAATCCGCGCCCTTTCGGGCACACTGCCCACGATAGAGAAACTCAAGTCACCCTTTCAGAGGCATATTGCCCATGGTGATGGGCGGTTTCCCACCATCGTGGGCAAAACCGTCCCGCTGCTCCCTTTTCAGCCGGCGGTGGCGCCGCCGTCGATCGGGATCACCGCGCCCGTGATAAAGCTCGAGGCGGGCGAGGCCAGCAGGAGCGCGAGGCCCTTGAGCTCGTCGGGTCGCGCGAGGCGCCCGAGGGGAACGATGTCCACGAACTTTTGCACGGTCTCGGGCTCCCGGTGGAGGCGCCCGCCGCCGATGTTGGTCAGGAACGGGCCCGGAGCGATGGCGTTGACCAGGACGTTGTAGGGCGCGAGCTCGAGGGCCGCCTGGCGCACGAGGTTGTTCACCGCGGCCTTGGTGGCCGCGTAGGCGTATCCGACCATGCGCTCGGCCCGGATCCCGCCGATCGACGAGGTCACGATGATGCGGCCGCTGCGCTGCGCCTTCATGCGCTCCGCCGCCACCTGAAGCGTGACGAACACGCTGGTCAAGTTGACCTGCAGGACCTGCTGCCACCTCGTCATGTCGACCGCGTCGATCTCGCCCTCGGGCCGCTGAAAGCCCGGACCCGCGCTGATGCCAGCGTTGGCGAAGACGACGTCGAGCCGGCCGTGCTTCTCCGCGGTGGCATTGATCGCCGCGCGCAGCCGCGCCGTCTCTCCGACGTCGAGCACGGTCGCTTCCACCGCGTGCCCCGCCTCGGCGAGGCGCGCCGCCGCCGCATCGAGGCCGACCGCATCGATGTCGAGCATCGCCACGACAGCGCCGTTCTCCGCCATCACCTCGGCCATCGCGAGCCCGAGGCCGCTCGCCGCACCGGTCACGACGGTGACGCGGCCGCGGACGTCGAAGAGCGCGTCGGCTCGCATTTGATGCTCGCTTCCCGCCTGGCCGCGCCTCAACCGGCTCCGGGAGCCGGGCTCTCCGTCAGGCGCGGCTCTAACTCAACCGAAGGCGCGCTGGCGTGATAGATCCGCGCCATCATGATGCTCGCGATCGTGCCGAGCCCCAGCGGGATCAAGAGCAGCAAGAAGATCTGATAGAGCGGCAGCTGCATCGCGATGAGATAGCCGCCGATGACCGGCCCGGCGATGGAGCCGAAGCGGCCGATGCCGAACGCCCAGCCCGAGCCGTTGGATCGGATCGCCGTCGGATAGAGGATCGCCGAGGTGGCGTTCAGGCCGAACTGCAGGCCCAGGAGACAGAACCCCGCCAGGAACACGATCAGCATCAGCAGCGGGATCGAGCCGGTCACGAAACCGATCGATCCCACGATGGGCAACGACGCCGCGAACAGCAGCGCGACCGGCATCAGACCCTGCTTGTTGAGCGGCAAGCTCAAGAGCAGGCCGCCGATCGTGCCTCCCAGCTGGAACAGGGATGTCGCGATCTGAGCGCTGGCCGGCGAGACGCTGGCGCTGCTCAGCACCGTCGGCATCCAGCTGTTGGAGAAATAGAACGCCATCTGATTGCACATGAACAGGATCCACAGCAGGGGCGTCAGATATCTGAGCCCGCCGCCAAACAGATGCTTGAGCGGGAAACCGCTGAAGACTTGCTCCTCGCGGACGATGAACCGCGTCTCGGGACCGACCGCGAGCCCGGGAGAGAGACGTCGGGCGAGAGCCGCGATCTGCGCCCGATCCTGCGTCTTCAGCACCAGGAACTTGATCGATTCGGGAAGCCAAAGCTGCACCGCGACGCAGATCGCGATCGGCAGCACGCCGCCCAGGAAGAACAGCACCTGCCAGCCATAGGACGGGACGAGCCATACCGAGGCAATGCCCGGCAGCACACCCCCGAACGTGACGCCGGTGAACATCAGGATGATCATGGTGGCGCGCACGCGCTTCGGCGCGAACTCGGCGTTGAGCGCGATGATGTTGGGAAAGATGCCGCCGATACCGATGCCCGCCAGAAAGCGCAGAACGAGAAGATCGCTGATCGCGCCCGCCCTCGTCGCGGCGAGCGTGAAGATGCCGAAAACGAGGCATGAGCCGATGATGGCCTTCTTGCGGCCGAAGCGGTCTCCGATGTAGCCGAAGAAGGGCGCACCGAACAGAATCCCGACCAGGCTCGCGCTCAGCATCCAGCCGACCGGCCGCATGTCCGTGATGTTCCATGCACTCTTCAGGCTGGGCAGAGCAACCGCAGCCGCGATGATGTCGTAGCCGTCGAGCAGCGCGACGAAGAACGACAGGATGACGAGCTGCGCGTTGAACGCGTTCATCTTGCGCTCGTCGATGAGCCGCGAGACGTCGATCGTGCTCGATTGAGCCATGATGCCTCCCCGATGCCGCCGGCGTCCGCGAGCGCCGGCGATTATTCGGCGGCCTCTGAGTTGCCGCCACGTGTCGTCATCCTGCCATGGCCGGACCGACAGTGCCAAGAAAGCGCCTCGCCGGTGCGCCCGCTTACCGGCCCGCGTGATGGGCCGGACCGTGGAACTGATCCCACCCGACGCGGCAGTCGCGGCCTTGAAGCGCACTCGCGCCCATGCCAATAAGCGGCGGCGCCCGCAAACGGGCGGAGGCACAGGTCAAGGAGACGCGGATGACGGGGAGCGCCGGCCGAATCCTCACCACGCATGCCGGCAGCTTGCCGCGCTCGGAGGCGTTGCGCGCTTTGGTCTTTGCCCGGGCCGACGGCAAGCCCTACGACAAGCAGCGGCTCGCGAGCGAGCTACGCACCGGCGTGCACGATGTCATACGCCGGCAAGTCGCCTGCGGACTCGACAGCGTCAACGATGGCGAGCTCGGCAAGACCAATTTCACGAATTACGTCCGCGAGCGGCTCGCGGGATTCGAGTCGCGCCCGTCCGAGTCGGGCAAGGGGCCGCCGCCGCTCAGCATCGCCGGCCGGGATCTGCAGAAATTCCCGGAGTACTTCGCGGCGGGCGGCCGCGGCTTCGGCGGCTTCGCGGGCTCGGGCCCGAGCCGCTCTCAAGTCTATTGCGTGGCGCCGCTCAAATACGTTGGGCACGAGGCGCTCAAGGAGGAGCTCGCGACCTTCAAGGCGGCGCTCGCGGGCGTCGCGGTCGCCGAGGCGTTCCTGCCCGCCAACACGCCCGGCACCATCGAGCACTGGCTCCGCAACGAGTACTACCCGAGCGACGAGGCGTTCCTGCAGGGCATCGCCGAGGCCATGCGCGAGGAGTACCAGGCGATCGTGGAGGCCGGATTCCTCCTGCAGATCGACGACCCCGACCTGCCCGACGGCTGGCAGATGTATCCGGAGATGAGCGTCGCCGAGTATCGGCGCTACGCGGAATTGCGGGTCGACGCGCTCAATCATGCGCTCCGCGGCATACCGCGCGAGAAGATCCGGCTGCATGTCTGCTGGGGCAGCTTTCACGGACCGCATCAGAGCGACATTCCGCTCCGCGACATCGTCGACGTCATCTTCAAGGTGCGGGCCGGCAGTTATTCGATCGAGGCGTCCAACCCGCGCCATGAGCACGAGTGGCGGGTGTTCGAGGAGGTGGCCCTGCCCGAGGGCGCGGTGCTGATCCCCGGCGTCGTCGGGCACTGCACCGACTTCATCGAGCATCCAGAGCTGGTGGCGGAGCGTCTGGTTCGCTATGCCAAGCTGGTCGGGCGCGAGAGGATCATGGCCGGCACCGACTGCGGCCTGGGGCCCCGGGTCGGCCACGCCAAGATCGCCTGGGCGAAGCTCGAGGCCCTGGTCGAGGGTGCCCGCCTCGCCTCGAAGGAGCTTTGGGGGCGCGCCTGATCGGGTGGTGTGCCGAACTGTCATCGAGTTGCGATAGGCTCCCGCGACCACAACAGGGGAGCAACCTCGCCGCCATGACCACAGAGGACACCGGATTCAATCTCGAACTCAGTCGTCGCAAGCTGCTCGCGGCCGCAGGCATCGGCGGCGGGGCCGTGGTGGCGACGTCCCTCATTGGAATCGGAGACGCCGGAGACGCCGAGGCCGCAGCCTCCTCGCGCCGACCGCCCGATCCGGTGGCGACGCCTCCGGTCGCCGGACTGCATCTGCAGTTCGGCGCGGATGCATCGTCGGAGATGGTGGTGTCCTGGCACACGCTGCAACCCGCTCGCAATCCCCGGGTCATGCTCGGGAGTCTCGACGGCAAGCTCGAGAAAACGGTCGAGGCCAAGGGGACCAGCTACACCGATGCAAAGTCCGGCCAGGTCGTCTACGCCTATCATGCGAAGCTCGGCCGGCTGCGAGCCGACTCGGCCTATCTGTACGGCGCGCTGCACGACGGCGCCGAGCCGGAATTCGCTACGTTCCGCACCTCCCCGCGGGGTCGCGCTCCCTTCACGTTCACCAGCTTCGGCGATCAGGGCACGCCGACCCTGGGCAAGAAGTATGTGCCGCCCGCGGGCGTGACGATCCCGAATCCCCCCTATGTGAACGACAATCTCGGTTCGCCGGCGGCGAGCGATACCACGCTCGGCGTGGAGCGGCTGCAGCCCTTGTTCCACCTGCTCAACGGCGATCTCTGCTACGCCAATATCGCCGACGACCGCGTCCGCACCTGGTGGGATTTCTGGGCGAACAACAGCCGCAGCGCCCGCAACCGTCCCTGGATGCCCGCGGCTGGCAACCACGAGAACGAGCTGGGCAACGGGCCGATCGGGTATCAGGCCTATCAGACCTACTTCTCGCTGCCGCCGCAGGCTGGCCAGACGGATGTGACGCGTGGGCTTTGGTATGCCTTCACCGCCGGCGCGGTGCGCGTGATCAGCATTGCCAATGACGACGTCATTTACCAGGACGGCGGCAACACCTACGTCCGGGGCTATTCGTCAGGCGCTCAGAAAGCCTGGCTAGAAAAGGAATTGGCCGCCGCGCGCAGGGATCACGATGTCGACTGGGTCGTGGTGTGCATGCATCAGGTCGCGATCTCGACGGCCGACAAGTTCAATGGCGCGGACCTTGGGATCCGCGAGGAATGGGTGCCGTTGTTCGACAGATACGGCGTCGACCTCGTCGTGTGCGGGCACGAGCACCACTACGAGCGCTCGCACCCGATCCGCGGCCGGGAATCGAACCCCACCTTGACGCCGGTCGCCGCGGCGACCGCCACCGACGTGATCGACACCAGCAAGGGAACTGTGCACATGGTTATCGGGGGCGGTGGGACGTCCGTACCGTCGAATCAGCTGTTCTTCGACCCGCCGCAGTGTCGGGTGATCACCTCCGTCGGCGAAGTCGACCCGGCGACAGGCAAGCGGCCGCCGGTCTACGTGACGGAGCAGGCGCCCTGGTCGGCGGTGCGAAACGCTGCGCATTCCTACGGCTTCGCGGCATTCGCCGTCGATCCCGGGCCGCATCGCGGCGGCATCACCACGATCAAGGTCACCTATTACGACGTGGTGGGGCCGGACGGCCGGCTGGCCCCGTTCGAAACCTTCACGCTGCGCCGCCCCCGCCGCGACTAGGAGTCCGCACCTGGCCGGACGGTGCGGCCGCTGGGTCCTCAGCTCAGCGGCCCCAGGCACGGCCCGTGCCTCCGCCTCGGAGGCCCGGCGAATCGCCCTTGCCCGAGCGCAGCTCTTAGGCTCACACGCGCGTCGGCTCTTGGCGCCGCATGTCTGCGCCTGCGCATGACGCCTAGTTTCGATAGGAATCGTCGCGGTCGTCGAGCTGACGCAGGAGTGCCGGCCACTCCAGGATGCCGTAGGGCCGCACCACGGCGGCGCTATACATATAGGTCGCGCGCTCGACCACGTCCGCCGGCAGCGCGTTGAGCTCGGTATTGCAGGCCATCGCCGCCATTTGCGCCTGGCACGACCGCTCGAGCCCGTACATCCGATTGAAGGCTTCGGGGATGCTGGGGCCCACGGAGAGCAGGCCATGGTTGCGCAGGATCATCACGTCCTGCTGGCCCAAGTCGGATGCGAGTTTCTCGCGCTCTCCGGGATCGCGCTCGGGGCCGCTGAAATCGTGATAGGCGAGCCGCGCGTAGAACCGCATGGCGGTCTGTGTGAGCGGCAAGAGACCGCATTTGAGGGACGAGACCGCCATCCCCGCGGTCGTATGAGTGTGGATCACCGACATCACATCGGCGCGCGCCCGGTAGATCGCGCTGTGGATGACGTAGCCGGCCTGCTGCAGTCCGTAATCCAGGTCGGGCTTGAGCATCACGCGGCCGTCGAGATGAACCTTCAGCAGGCTCGAGGCCGTGATCTCGCGGAAGAGCATGCCATGAGGATTGATGAGAAAATGCTCGGACTCGCCGGGCACGCGAGCGGTCGCGTGCGTGTAGATCATGTCGGACATGCCGTAGAGATCGACCAGCCGGAAGCACGCGGCGAGATCGACCCGTGCCTCCCACTCCGCCGGCGATACGGCGGCGCGGACCGGCTTGACCCTAAGCGCGGCGAGATTGCCCATGGGCGATTCCTCCGATTGGCGAGTTCCACCCCCATGATCGCGGGGACGCGAGCGTCGAGCAAGCCCCGGAACGGATCGAGAGCGCGCGCACGTCAGAGAGCCGGCTTGGCCTCCCCCTGACCCGCGACCCGAAGGCTTTCTCGAGCCTCGGCGGCGACTTCGCGCGAAGCATGGGCGACTGCGATGAGGGCGCGTTCCCTGCGGTGCAGGGTCACCGGCAGGCACAGGCCGTCGATCGACACGACAGCGGTCCGCCCGTCGGAGGCGAGGTCCTGCACGCGCCAGCGCCGCGGCTCGCCCAGGAGCCCCACGCCCAGAGCCTTCGCCGCCGCCTCCTTGGCGCACCAGAGCGCGATCGGCGGCACGCCCGCACGCGTAGCCTCCACGAGCTCGCCGTCGGCGAAGGCGATCTCCGGCACCGTCCGAGGAGTGCCGTCGCGCTCTTCCTCGATGTCGACGCCCACCGAGACATCCTCCGCGACGACCGCGACCGCGAGCGTGTCGGCATGACTGATCGAGATCTCGAGTGCCGGAATCGAGAGCGCGCCGCCGATGAAACGGGCCATCGGCTTGCCGCGCTCGTCGGACTCGATCTCGATCTCGACCGGACTCAACGACAAGCCATGGCGCTCGCCCGCCCAGGCGCGGATGGCCTCCTTGGCGGCGACGCGGCCCATCAACCAGCGGGCACGACGGGGGCTCGCCTGCGGGATCGCCCGCCAAGCCTCCCGTTCCCTGGCGGTGAGCACGGTGTGCGCTATGGTCTGAAGGAAGATCGCGCGCTCCGGCCGCACGACATCGTGATGGCCGCCGTCGAAGACGCAGCCGAGGAGCCCGACGCCGGCGTCAAACGGCCGCGCGAACGCATAGTCGGCGTCGTGGGTACGGATGCAGGCCGCGAGCTCCGCCGTCATCGCGAACCGGCGCTGTCTGAAGCCGCGATAGCGAAAGAGAACGGCGCCGCCGGGGCGTTGAAAGTCGACGTCCGCGACCGCGACGTGCCCCTCGTCCGTCACCGTCGCGACGCAGCGCAAGCGCTCTCCGGGCGCCGGCAGCGGGCCGAACTGCTCGTAGCCGTCGGCGGAAAACGGATAGAGTCCGTCCCATCCGCGCCAATACTCCGCGACCCAGCGGGCCACCGTTTGACCGGCGCCGTCCATAAGGCTGGCGGCGGTGGCAAGCATCGGCGCGGGATCGCCGCGAAACAATCGATCGCGCGGCGGCACCACCACCTCCGCCTCAATGCCCTCGGTGGTCATGCGCAGGAGGCGATGGAAACAGCGCAGCGACGGACCCTGGAATATGAGTTCCTTGACATAGCGCTCCGGCGACCAGCGAGGCTCGATCGACTCGCCGCCGAGCCGGCGTCCTAGAGGAGGCGGCGGAAGACCAGCCGCCAGCACGACGGTCGCCTCCGCCGCTGACCAACGTCCCGCCGGAGCCGCTTCGTCGAGCTCGAACAACTCGACATCGACCCGCTGAAGCGCGGACTCGGGGCCCGGTTGGGGTCGCGCCACGACGCGCAGGTCGAGGTGGCCGCGATCGAGCGTCAGCCAGCGATGGAGCCGCAACCGCTCGACCGCCGCCACGACGGCGCGGCCCTCTCGGCTCGCCGCCAGACCGGCTTCCGCCAAGGTCTCCAATGTCATGACCATGGGCATAACGGGTAGCGCGGACAGGTCTCGCGCCTGCGGCGACCGGATGACGCCGAACACGTGATCCCTGAGGTAGAGATCGCTGTCCAACGTCAGTCGCCGCTCGAACGCGACCGTGCCGTCGCTGTCGTCCCGGCGAGGTCCGAGGGCGGGGAACGCCGGCGAGGTCGAGCGCGGCCGACCCGGCCCCATCATTGGCCGAGCCGGCAGGGCGCGGAGGATGCGTGCCCGGCTCGCCTCGACTTCGCGCAGCAAGGCGTCGTGGCTTGCGCGAATACCGACGGCGGCTGAACTGTCCGCAGCTCTGGATTGCGCCGCGGCGCAGAATGCGCCCGCACCCTGCAGGTCAAGTCTGAATGGGATCGATGAAGTCGCACCCCGCGCCACGAAACTTCGTTGCGGGCCGGACTATAGTCGGCCCCAATCCCGGGGACAATCGCCCGACCGCCCCGCCAGGACCAGCTCATCCGAGGCTCGAGTGCCCGATCGGATACCGTCCGCGCTCGTGCTATGGTCGCGCGCGCGGCACCGCGGCGTTCTCCGGAGCGGTGAGTCCTTCGAGAGCCGACCATCATGACCTTCGATTTCACAAAGTGCTTCGTTCACTTCGGCCTGCCCTGCTACGGCGGGCAATTGACGGAGCCTTTCTTCACCAGCTTCGTACGTTTCGTCCTCGTGGCGGAGCGGGTCGGGCTCAAATGGGCGATCGACACCATGCCCAACGACAGTCTGGTGACCCGCGCCCGGAACAACCTGATGTCCAAGATGCTGCACAATGCGCATGCCACGCATTTCATGTTCATCGACGCGGACATTCGCTTCGAGCCGGAGGGCATTCTGAGCATGCTGGCGGCGGACAAGGACGTCATCGGCGGGCTCTATCCGCTGAAGAAGCTGCCGATCACCTACGTGGTGAATGCACGGCCGAGCGGGCAGGCACCCGGCGACCTGCATGAGGTCGACACGATCGGAACCGGCTTCCTCCTGATGAAGCGAAACGCCATCGAGCGCATGATCGCGGCCTACCCCGAGACCAAGTACGTCGACGACACGGACCTCGGCAAGCAATACGAGCCGCACATGTACGCGCTGTTCGATTGCGAGATCGACGAGCGCGGCCACTACCTCAGCGAGGACTGGACGTTCTGCCGGCGCTGGTCGCGGCTCGGCGGCAAGATCTTTGCTCACATGAAGGTGCTGCTGAACCACATCGGGCGCTATGAGTACGCGGGCGACCTGCGCAAGCTCGAGCAGCGCTGAGCGCCTGACGCGACGGCATGGGATCGCCGACCGAGCCGGCAGGCGGGACAGCCCCGTCATCGCCAGCAGTTGACCAAACAGGGTAATTACCCTGTGGCGAGAAACCTTGTCCGGGCTCCGTCATTCGCCCTAGGTTAGCGCCGCGGCAACGGTCGGGCGTTTGGCGCAAGACTGGCGCCGTTGGGTTTTGACGATGGTTGGTGGGAGCAGCATGGCTCAACCCGTCTCCGACTTGGCTCATCCGGCCGGGATACCGGAGGCGCTCGAGCGCGCGCGGCAACTGGTGTCGGCGGGACAGCTCGAACAGGCGGACGCGCTGTGCCGACAGGCCCTTCAAGCGGCACCGGATCACAGCGAGGTCCTGCATACGCTGGCCACCATCGCCGTGCAGCGGAACGAGCCCGCACGGGCCATCGTGATCCTCGAGCGCGCGGCCGGGACCCCGGCTGCCTCGCCGGAGATTTTCGGCTTCCTCTGCCAGCTCTACCGCTTACACGGTCGGCCCGACGATGCCCGCAAGGCCGGCCGCGAGGCCATGCGGCGGCCCGGCCACAGCGCGCGTTCCGCGTTCAATCTGGCGATGGTGCAGGTGGAGTCCCGCGAGTTCGAGGAAGCGACGACCTGCCTGCTTCACGCGCTGGCGCTCGATCCCAACTTTGCGCCGGCACGGCTCGAGCTCGGTCATCTGCTCTTGCGCAATGGAGAGCTCAAGGCCGGCTGGCTCGAATACGAGTGGCGCTTCCGGCTCGAGCATACCCGCGACGCCCTGCCCAAGATCAACGCGCCGCAATGGAACGGCATGCGGCTGCCGCGCGGACGCATCCTTCTGATCGGCGATCAGGGCTATGGCGACACCATCCAGTTCGCCCGCTACATCCCCTGGGTCGGGCAGCGGGTCGGCGAGGTCGTGCTGGGATGTTGTCAGGAGCTGCTGCCGCTGATCTCGCAGCTGCCGGGTATCCACAGCTCTTTCGTGCGCTGGGAGGACATCCCGGGGTTCAGCGCCTTCTGCCCGCTCTCCAGCCTGCCCCACGTGTTCGGCACCGAGCTCGACACGATCCCGGCCTCGACGCCCTATCTGAGGGCGGATCCGGAAAAGGTGGCTCGATGGTCGACGCGGATCCGGGCGGCGGTCGGCGACAGCGCGTTCAAGGTGGGCATCGCCTGGGCGGGCCGTCCGTCGCATCCCAATGACCGCGCGCGGACGCTGCGCTGGGCGCAGTTGCAGCCGCTGGCCCGCATTCCCGGCGTGGCGCTGGTCTCCCTGCAGAAAGAGATTCCCGCGGCCGACCGGGCGGATTTTGCCGGCGGGCTCGGCGCGCTCGATCTCTCGACGGAGCTCGACGACTTCGGCGACACCGCCGCGATCATCGAGAGCTGCGACCTCGTCGTCACCATCGATTCCTCGGCCGCGCACCTGGCCGGAGCGCTCGCCAAGCCGGCCTGGGTGATGCTGCCCTGGGTTCCGGATTGGCGCTGGCTCTTGGATCGCGAGGACACGCCCTGGTACCCGAGCCTCCGCCTGTTCCGACAGCCGTCGCGCGGCGACTGGACCGGAACCATCGCGCGGGTCGCACAGGAGCTCGCCACCGTGCAGGCCGCCGGTCGAGACGCTCTCTCGAGGCCGGCGCCGAGCGGGACCCGGCTGCCGCCGATCTTCAGGAGCCAGGTGCCGGCATGAGCGTGGGCGCGGGACCCGGGACGGAGCAGAAGCCGCAGCGCCATTTGACGACCGTCCCCCAAGTGCTGGAACGGGCCGAGCAACTGCGCCAGCAGGGCCAGCTCGCGCAAGCGAAGGATCTCTGCCAGCAGGTCGTGGCGGCGCAGCCACGGAATGCCGACGCGCTGCATTTGCTCGGGATCGTGCTGCACCAAGCCGGCGATGCGGCGGCGGCGATCGAGATGCTGCAACGGGCGGTGGCGGCGAATCCGGGCGCGCCGCTCTACTTCTCCAACCTCGGCGAGATGTTGCGGCTTTCGGGTCGCTTCGACGAGGCGGTGGCGGCGGGACGCCGAGCCGTGGAGCTGCATCCCGGCTATGCGCACGGCCTCAACAACCTCGGCATCGCGCATTACGACCGCCGGGAATACGAGGAGGCCGCCGATTGCTATCGGCGCGCCCTGGCGCGGGACCCCGGCTTCGCCGAGGCCCACAACAACCTCGGCAATGCCTATCGCGCGCTGCACAACCTCGAGGAGTCCATCGCATCCTTCGACCGCGCCTTGCGACTGAAGCCGAATTATGTCGATGCGGTCGCGAATCAGGCCTCGGCCCTGCATTTGATCGGACGGTACGACGATGCGATCGCCGGGTATCGCAAGGCGATCGCCATGCAGCCCATGCACGCCAATGCCCATTCGGGCGTCGGGTTGCTGTACCTGCTCAATGGCGATTTCGCGGAAGGCTGGTACGAATACGAGTGGCGATGGCGGTCGACGGAACTCACGACCCCGACCCTGCCCGGCGCCGTCTGGGGCGGCGAGAGCCTGGCCGGCCGCCGGATCCTGGTCTTCTCGGAGCAGGGCTTCGGCGACGCTCTGCAGTTCTGCCGCTACTTGCCGCTCCTGCGCGAGCGCGGCGCCACCGTCCTCCTGAGGGTCCCTCCGCCGCTCAAGATGCTGATGGCAGAGAGCATGCCGTGGGTCCAGGTTTCGAGCGACACGAAGGGCGGCCTGCCCGCGTACGATTGTCACTGCGCGCTCCTCAGCCTGCCGCATCGGATGGAAACGCGCCTGGAGACGATCCCGGCCGCGGTGCCCTATCTGCGCGCTCCCGAGGAAGCCCTGCGGCGCTGGGCCTCCCGGATCGAGGCTGCGCCGGGCGAGCTCAAGGTCGGGATCGTCTGGGCCGGAAGCAAGCTGCACGTCAACGACCTCAACCGCTCGATCCCGCTGGCCACCTGGGCTCCGCTGCTCGGCGTCGAGGGCGTGCGGTTCTTCAGCCTGCAGGTCGGCGATGCCGCCCAGCGCCTCGCCGACGGGCCGGGCCGCAAGGTCGCGGACTTGTCCGCCCTGCTCACGGACTACGCCGAGACCGCGGCTGCGGTCGAGCAGCTCGACCTCGTGATCGCCGTCGACACGTCGGTCGTGCACCTCGCGGGCGCGCTCGCCAAGCCGACCTGGGTCCTGCTCCCGTGGGTGCCCGACTGGCGCTGGCTCAGGGATCGCGAGGACAATCCCTGGTACCCGACGCTTCGACTGTTCCGGCAGCCCGCGCGCTCTGCCTGGGAGCCGGTCATGACGCAAGTGGCTCAGGAGCTGGCGGCGGCGCGGAGCGACCGCGGCCGACTCACGCCGGCGCGCGGCGGCACCCCGTGACCGCGCGAGCGAGCCGCAAGAGGCGAGCGCGCCGATGAGCGCGGACGTCGGCTCGCAATCGCCGCCGGGCAGTACCAGCAAGCAGCAGGTGATGCCGATCCCGCAGGTTCTGGCGCTCGCCGAGCAGCACCGCGCCGCCGGCCGGTTGGACGTCGCGCAGCATCTCTGCCAGCAGATCTTGCGAGCCCAGCCGCGCAACGCCGAGGCGCTGCACCTGCTCGGCATCACGCTGCACCAAGGGGGCCAACCAGCCGCGGCGATCGACGTCGTCACGCGCGCGATCGCGGCGAACGCGTCCGTGCCGCTCTACCATTCGAATCTCGGCGAGATGCTGCGGCTCGCGGGGCGCGCGGAGGAGGCGGTGGCGGCGGGCTCGCGCGCCGTGGCGTTGCAGCCGAATTTCACGCAAGCGCTCAACAACCTCGGCATCGCCTATTACGACCGCGGCGAGTGGGACGAGGCCATCGTCTATTACCGGCGCGCGCTGGCGGTCGATCCCGGCTTCGCGGAGGCTCACAACAATCTGGGGAACGCTTTCCGCGCCCAGAAGAAATATCCCGAGGCGATCGCGGCCTATCACCGGGCGCTCCAGCTGAAGCCAGGCTATTCCGATGCTTACAACAATCTGGGCACGGCGATCCGCGACCAGAAGAAGCCGAAGGACGCCGAGGAACCCTATCGGAAGGCGATGGCGCTCAAGCCGCGGGATCCGTCGATCCTGAACAATCTGGCGCTCACGCTGATGGATCTCGATCGGCCCGATGAGGCCCTGTCGCTGCTCCAGCAATCGATCGCCGTGGATCCCCGCAACCACAGCACCTTCACCTACTTCGCCAGCGCCTACCTCGAGAAAGACATGTTCGACGAGGCGCGGGCCGCCTGCGAGCGGGCGCTGAGCCTCAAGCCGGACGATCCCGACGCGCTCAACATCATGGGGCAGATCCTGTTCGAGCAAGGCCAGTCGGAGGCCGCGCTCGCAAGCTTCGAGAAGGCCCTCGCGCTCAAGCCGGACTTGAGCGATGCCTACAACAACATGGGAAATACCCTCAAAGAGCTTGGCCGGTTCGACGAGGCGAGAGACGCCTATTTCAAGGCGCTCGCCATCGATCCCAAAGCGACCGGCGTGCTGCTCAACCTGGCGGACGCCAAGAAGTTCGCGCCGGGAGATCCGCATCTGCTGACGCTCGAGGCTCTCGCGGCCGACCTCGCAGCGCTGTCGGAAGAGGAGCAGATGCAGCTCCATTTCGCGCTCGGCAAGGCCTATGGCGACCTCGGGCGGCACGAGGATTCCTTCCGTCATCTCCTGCAGGGCAACGCGTTGAAGCGCCGCACGGTCGACTACAACGAGGGCGCGACGGCGCAGTTCTTCGATCGAATCCGCGCGGTCTTCACCCCCGAGCTCATCGCGAAGCAGACCGGCCACGGCGATCCATCCCGCCTGCCCATATTCATTCTCGGCATGCCGCGGTCGGGCACCACGCTGGTCGAACAGGTCCTGGCGAGCCACCGCAAGGTGTTCGGCGCCGGCGAGATCAAAGACCTCGACATCGTCGTGCAGAGCGTTCGGACCGACGGCATCCACGAGGCGCCCTATCCCGATTATGTGACGGCGTTCGGGCCGGAGCAGCTGCGCCAGTTCGGCGCCCAGTACGTGAAGCGGCTCGGCGCCTATTCGACGACGGCCGAGCGGATCACCAACAAGATGCCCTCGAACTTCTTCTATGTCGGCCTCATTCACCTGGCGCTGCCGCATGCGCGCATCATCCACACCCGCCGCGATCCGATCGACACCTGCGTCTCCTGCTTCTCGAAACTCTTCTCGGGCGCACAGAACTACAGCTACGAGCTGGGCGAGCTCGGCCGCTATTACCGCAGATACGACGAGCTGATGGCGCATTGGCGGCGGGTGCTGCCCGCGGACGCCATGCTGGAAGTGCCCTACGAGGAGCTCGTGGAGGACTTCGATCCTTTGGCGCGCCGCATCGTCGACTATTGCGGGCTGGAATGGGACGACGCTTGCCTCGCCTTTCACGAGACCAAGCGCCCCGTCCGGACGGCGAGCGCCAGCCAAGTCCGCCGGCCGATCTTCAAGAGCTCGGTTGGCCGGTGGCGTGCCTACCAGGGCCTGCTGGAGCCGCTCATCAGAGAGCTGCCCCTCGAGCGCGAGGCAACCGCCGCGCCGCCCTGACCCGCCGGCTCAGGGCGGCACCACCCCGATATAGTCGAGATAGGCCTTCATGATCGCGTCCGCCTCGCGGCTGTCGCCCTTGATGGGGAGCGCGTAGTCGGGTGCCGCCGGCAGTGGCGACACGCCGCTCTCCGCGGAGAGCCAGGTGGCGATCGTGCTCATCGTGTCGGGATCCGAGAGATCTTCGTACCACACCGTCCGCCGCGACCCTTCTCGACACGGTTAGGCATTCGATCCAACAACCGCATGGGCTCAGTCCTCTGAGGCCTCAAACCTCGGCCTACTCAATGTGGGCGATAGTGCCCTTAAGTATCGGGCGGGTTGGTCCCGAATTCAGCCGTTCGGGAGGTCCCAGATCAAGACGCAGGCTCGTGACTCCGGGCGGGGCTGACCCGGCGGGCGGAGTTGCGTAGACTTCGCCGTCCGACCGCGGCCGGAGATCTCGGCCGGCTCCAGCGCAGCGATGAGTGAGTCCAGCGCGATCATGTCCGAAGACCGATCGACCGCAACGGCGCAAGCGCTGGCCAAGGCGGAACAATACCGGGAAACGGGTCAGCTTCTGGCCGCGGAGGATCTCTGCCGAAGAGTGTTGCAGGACGCGCCGAACCATGCGGCGGCGCTGCATCTGCTTGGCATCATCGCGCATGACGCCGGCAATGCCGCGGCCGCCATCGATCTGCTGAGACGCGCGATCGCGGCTGACGCGACACAATCGCATTACTTCGCAAACCTCGGGGAAATGTGCCGGCAGAGCGGCCGCCTGGATGAGGCCGTCGCGGCAGGGCGCCGCGCCATCGAGCTGCAACCGGACCACGCGCAGGCGTGGAACAACCTCGGCATCGCCCATTACGACCGCGCCGAATACCAGCGAGCGGAGGCGTGCTATCGGGAGGCGATCCGGCTCGCGCCAGGCCTCGCCGAGACGTACAGCAATCTCGGCAACACCCTGCGCGCGCTCGGGAAACTGAACGAGGCCGTCGAAGCTTACGGGAAGGCCATCCAGCTCAAGCCGGAGGCCATCTCGGCCTACTACAACCTCGGCACGGTGCTGCGAGACCTAAGGCGGTTCGCCGACTCCGAGGTGACGTCCCGCAAGGGCCTGGCGCTGCGCCCCCACGAGATCGGGCTCTTGAACAACCTTGGCCTCGCGCTCGGGGCCCAAGGAAGAAGCGCGGAGGCCGCGACCACCCTTGCCCGCTCGGCCGTGCTCGATTCCGAGAACGGGAGGACCTTCATCTATCTGGCCACCGTGCTTCTCGACCTCGGCCGGCTCGAGGAAGCCCGCATCGCGACCGAAAAGGCGCAGGCGTTGTTGCCGACCGATGCGGAGACCATGCGCGTGTCTCTGCGCTTCGAAGATCAGCAGAGGCGCGCCGGCGGCTCCGGTTGAGGAACCGTCTCGACGGGCGGCCGGACGAATGCAGACTCAGAGCAGCGGGCTCACGGTCTTGTAGAGCTCGCCGAGCTGACGCTCCCAAGAGAGCTCGCGCATCGCTTGCGCCGCGCCGGCGGCCAGCGACAGCGCCGACTCCCGCTGCCGATACGCCTGCTCCAGGAGCTCGACGAACTCCTCGACGTCGCTCTCGCCCCAATCCGCGGTCGAGCGTAGCCCGGATGCGGCGGCGACGACGGACCGCTGCCTCCACGCGGCAAAGGTTCCGGTTCGCGCGATCAAGTCGAGGTGGTCGGTGTTGGCGGAGAGGATGGTGGGGATGCCCGAGGCCAGGCATTCCATGGCGATCAGGTTCGTGCCGCCCTCGGCGCGATTGGGAAACAGCGCGACGTTCACGTCCGCCAGGACGATCCGGTTGATCGGCTGGGCGGTGAGCGCGGGCTGAGGCCAATGCAGCATGAGATTGAGCCCGTAGATGCCCCAGCCGAAATAGCTGGACGCCGCCCAGCGGAACACGATCGGACTGTCGGCGCTCATCCCGCATCTGCCGCTAGAAGGTTCCGGCGCAACAGAGGAAGAATTCGGCTCCTCGTCAAGGGCCTGCGCCCGCTGTCCGGCCGCATCGACGGGCCGTGACACGCTTCGCCCTGTGCTAAATTGCGGCTCCGCAGCCTCGCTCTTCGGCATGAGAGACGCACGGCCCATGGTGCAGCCCGCGACCTTCTTTCACTACAGCAACCCGATTCAGAAGCCGTTCGACGCGGCTGTCGTCATCCCGACGACGTGCCGCCCATCCTTGGTTCGCGCGGTGCATTCGGTGTTTCACCAGGTCGGCGTGCAGCGGATCCATACGCTGATCGGCATCGACGCGGTGCGCGGCAACGACGCGGTCATCGACGAAATCCTGGATACGCGGCCCGCTCAGCACGCGGTGACCGTCCTGCATCTTGGTTATTCGACCTCGATCCGCCACGGCGGGTTCTACGGAACGATCGACGGCGGCGCGCTCCGCACCATCCTCACTTATGCGGCCAACAGCCGATACGTCAGCTATCTCGACGACGACAATTGGATCGGCGAGACCCACATCGCGCGCTTGCTAAGCGCGATCCAGGGCCGGGACTGGGCGTTCACTCTGCGCTGGTTCGTGGATCCCGAGACCGACGAACCCATCGCCGTCGATCGGTGGGAATCGGTGGGCCCCGGCGAGGGCGTCTTCAAGGACAAATTCGGCGGCTTCGTCGATCCCAATTGCCTGATGATCGACAAAGTGCGATGCGCCCACGTGCCGCCGCTCTGGACGGTGCCTCTGCGACCGCGCACGCCGACCGCCGACCGAACCGTGTTCGACGCATTGCGGAAATCGGGCGCGGTGGGAGCGACCGGAGAGGCGACGGCCTACTACGTGACCAACACGCACGACGATAACCACCCCATCCGGCTCCGCTGGATCAAGGCGCTGGAGCAGGAGCAAGGCAAGGCCGCACTGCGGGCGACGGCGGCGTTCGGTCCCGAATGGGCCAGGGCGCATCGAGAGACATAACGCGTCCGGCGCACGGCGCTCGATCGCTCGACGCCGGTGAGGCACATGGACAACCCGATGGCGATCGCCCCGAGCGCATGAGCGACCCGGTTCTTCGTTGTGCCGCGCTCAGCAGCGGCCCGTATTCCAAGCGCTGGGAGATCCACGTGCTGGCGACGCTGGCGCGATCGGGACTCGCCGAGCCGGTCGCGATCTGGACCACGCGCCGCGGGACCGCGCGGCGGGGATTGGAGCGGCTCTGCGGTCGGCACGCCTAGCGCTGGGCCGCGTCCTTGGCTCCGATGGTCGGGTCGGACCAGACCCTCGGCTTCGCCCGATGCGAATGTCCGAGCGCTCAGATCGACGCGGCCGCGGCGCGGCGGCTGGGGCTCACCCGATCAATGCGTGTGCCCGTGCTTGTTCTTGGTGCCGGACAACGTCGTCACGCCTCCGCCGCCGGAGGTGGTCGGAGGGGTGATCGAGCTCGGATTGATCAGGGCAGGGCCGAACCCGCCTCCGCCACCGACCTGGATTCCGGCGGCGCTCCCCGACGCGCTCGTGACGGTGATGACGCCGCTGTTCGTGATCCCACCGGTGAACGACGGCACGTTGAGATTGATCCCGACGCCGCCGCCTGCGCTGGCATTGACGGCGATCGTGCCGGTGCTGTTGTTGATGATCCCGTTGGTGACCACCGACGAGCCCGTCACATTGATGCCCGCGGGGGTGCCGCCGCTCGCAAAAATGTGACCGCTGTTCGTAACCGAGCCACTGATCGTCGCGCTGTCGATCGAGAGCGAGCCCGGCACCGACGAGCTCGGCGGACCGATCACCCCGGTCGAGCCGTTGCTGACGCCGCCGTGCACCACCGCGCCGTTGGTGATGGTGACGCAGTCGAGCGTGCCGAAATTCGAGAACGCGCCGAACGAGCCCGGGCCGGTGATGGTGCCGTTGGGATTGCAGGCCCAGGCATTGCCGCCCAATCCCGCGATGATCGCGAGCGCCGAGGTCGCCGAGAGAACGCGCGCTCTCTGAGACCGCAATTTCCTAGACATTGCCCTAAATCCTCCTCATCGGCCCCTTCGCACTCTATGCACGATAGCAGGACTCGCGCGCGGCGTCGCGGCGCCGGTGCTCGTGAGTGTCTCCGTCAGGTGGCGACGACCAGGCCGGAGCGGCCGGTGACCCGGCGCGCGGTCTCCAGGACGGTCGTGACGCTGCGCCCGGCCTTGTCGACCTGGTAGGCGGCGTAGAGATGCGGACGCTCGAGGCCGGGGCGCGCCTTCAGCAGCTTGAGCCCGCCCGAGCGAAGCTCGCTCGCGAGGATCGCCGGCGGCAAGAGGCTCACCCCCTCGCCCGCGGCGGTGAGCCGGATGATCACGGAGAGGTCGTTGCAGGTGCTGAGCTGCTGCGGCTCGAGCCCCGCGGAGCCGAACCAGTTGCGCACCAGCTTCATCAGGCTCGAGGGCTCCGGATGAGTGAAGACGTGGAAGCGCAGGAGATCGCGCGGCTCGACCCATTTGGCGCGCAAGCCGAGCCCGGGGCTCGCGACCCAGGCATGGGTCATCGTGCCCAAGGGCTCGACCCGGACATAGGGCTCGACCTCCGGCTCGACCACGAAGGCGAGATCGAGCTCGCGCGCGTTGAGCCGCTGGCACAGCACCACGCTGTTGTCGATGGTGAGCGCCACGGTGAGCTCCGGATAGTGCTTGCGCAAATCGCCCAGCAGCTGCGCCATGCAGCTCAGCGCGAAGCTCGCGGGAGCACCGAGCCGGAGCCGGCCGAGCAGCGGGTCGCGGGCGGCGTGCTGCGCCGTGATCTGCCCCGCGAGATCCATGAGCCGCGTGACGAGCGGCAACATCGCCGTTCCTTCGGCGGTGAGCCGGGCCTGGCGGCCGGCGCGCTCGAAGACGCGGATCCCGAGCGCCTCCTCGAGGCTCTTGATTCGGAGGCTGATGGTGGGCTGTGTCAGATTGAGCTGCACCGCGGCGGCCCGAAAGCTGCCGAGCCGCACGATCCAGTAAACCGCCTCGATCTGCCCAAGGGTCGCTCTCATAGATAGAAGAATCCTATCGTCCAGGCCCAGGCATTTCAATTTGTTCCAATCGAGGGCGCGGCCTAGTGTTGAACCAGCGCTCGGGCCCAGTCCGGTGCTCGACGCCAATGAACGGGGGCCAGGCCATGAAACATGCAATCGCACGCCGCTGCGTGCTGACCGCGGCGTTCGCGATCGCCTTGGGCTGGGGCGCGATGCCCGCGCCCGCTCGCGCCGAGACCGTCACGCTCAATGTCTGGAGCCACGAGGCCGACGAGGACGCCAAGGTGGCGCTGCGCGAGCAAGCCGCGCGCGACCTCGAGAAGGCGCATCCGGGCGTCACCGTGAAGATCACCTGGTACGAGAAGAATCCGCTGCTCGCCGCGCTCAAGACCGCCCTGCCCGCGGGCCAGGGACCGGACGTCTTCTACGTCGAGCCGGATTGGACGGAGTACGTGACCGCGGGCTATTTGGCGCCGCTCGACGATCTCGTGAACTGGAAGACCATCCAGCCCTGGGCGCGCCAGGTGTGGGTGCATGACGGCAAGACCTATGGCCTGCCGCAGGAGGCCTATACGAACGAGATCTATTACAACAAGGATCTTCTGAAGAAGCTCGGCGTCGAGCTGCCCGCGAACGCGCAGCTCACGCAGGCGCAATTCCTGGACCTCGTGAAGAAGGCCAAGGCGGCGGGCATGACGCCGATCGCCCAGGGAGTCGGCGACCGGCCGTTCCCCGGCGCCTACATCGTCGGCGAGGGTCTGCTGCGCAAGCTCGGCAAGGACGACTACCGCAAGCTCTTCACGGGCAAGCTGTCGTTCACGGATCCGCGCGTCGTCGAGGTCTTCAAATGGACCAAGGAGCTGGTCGACGCCGGCGCCTATCCCAAGAACTTCATGACGCTGAAACTCGGCGAATCCCACTACTACTTCTACAGCAAGCCCGGTGCCCTCATGCTGCCGATGGGAAGCTGGTACACCGGCCGCGCCTTCGTGCCGGAGGACAAGGGCGGCCAGCCCAAGGACTTCCCGCTCGGCGTCATGCAATTCCCCGCGATGGACGGCGCCGCCTGCAACCAGTGCAAGACCTCCGCGATCGGCGCGAGCTTCGCGATCAACGCGGCGAGCAAGCAGAAGCAGCTCGCGGCGGAGTTCCTCAACGCGATGTCGACGCCCGCGATGGGCAAGCGGTGGATCGAGACGGTCTACTTGCAGTCGGCGGTCGACGTCGACGTAAAGAACTTCAGCGGTCCCTATGCCGCCTACTTCACCGAGCTTATGGAGCGGCAGAAGGGCGCCGACTATTTCATCGGCGGTCCCCGCGACATGGTCGAGGGACAGTGCAAGGACGCCTTCGCGCAAGTCATGAACGCGGGCTTCCCGGGCGGCCTGCTGTCCGTCGACGACACGCTCAAGCAGATGAACGCCGCCTGTTACAAGGGCAGCTGAACTCACCGCTGAGGATCAGTGCGTCCTTCGACGCGCTCGCTGCGCTCGCTTGCTCAGGATGAGGAGCATTCTTGGTGCATCATTTGTTTCACCTCATCCTGAGCAAGGGCCGGTAGGCCCGCGTCGAAGGACGCAACGCGTCTATGCAAGCGGGCGGCACCCTGCAGGCAGAGCGGGAGGGGAAAAGCCGAGCGTCCTGGCTCACGCGCCTGCGGCCACGGCCGGAGCCTGACGCGCGCCGCGCGGGACCGAGCACGCTGGCGATTTTCCTGGCGCCGGCGCTTCTCCTCTATGCCGGCTTCATGGTCTATCCGGTGCTGCGGACGTTCTACAACAGCGTCCACACCATCGGGCCGCAGAACGTTCAGAAATTCGTGGGTTTCGCCAATTTCCACGAGCTGCTGAGCACCGACCTAGTCTTCTGGAAGGCGGTGGGCAACACCGCGATTTTCGCGATCGTCGCGACCATTGCCGACGTGCTCGGCGGATTATTGATCGCGCTCTGCCTGTTCTCGCGGCCGCCCTTCGCGAAGCTGCTGCGCGTCGTCTGGTTCACGCCGGTCCTGATGTCCTACGTCGTCGTCGGCATCATCTGGGTCTGGATCTACGACTACGATTGGGGCCTCGCCAACACCGTGCTCCGCTGGATCGGCCTCGGCGCCTGGGAGCAATCCTGGCTCGGCGATCCCCATACCGCGCTCGGATCGGTGATGGTGACGCATATCTGGAAGTGGCTCGGCTTCAATATGATCATCTTCTTGGCCGCGCTCTCGGCGCTGCCCGGCGAGGTCCTGGGCGCCGCGGAGCTCGACAACTGCGGCTGGTTCGCCAAGCTCGTCTATATCATCATCCCGATGCTGCGGCCGACCATCGTCAACCTAACCGTGCTCTCCTTCATCGGCAAGATGATGATCTTCGATCTCGTGTGGATCATGACCGGCGGTGGACCGCTCTGGTCGACCGAAACCGTCTCGACTTATGTCTACAAGCGCGCCTTCGACTGGAACACCTTCGACCTCGGCTATCCCAGCGCTATCGCGGTCCTCTGGTTCATCATCATCATGGTCTTCGTCGTGCTCATGACGCGACTGTTCCGTCAGCGCGACAAGCTGGAATTCTAGCCATGGGATCGCCCGCGGCGTCCTGGCTCTCTCACGTCCGGCGGACGCCGCTGCTGCTGTTCCTGATGCTCTACACCGTGATTTCCGGCGGTCCCTTTCTCTGGGTCGCCACCATGTCCTTGCGCACGACGCCGGAGATCTTCGCCGCGCCCTACGCGCTGCCCAGCCGCATCCACTGGGAGAAGTTCGTGGAGGCGTGGACCAAGTCTAACTACAGCACCTACTTCTGGAACAGCGTCCTCGTCGTGGTGACCGCCGTCGTCCTGCTCACCGTGCTCGGAGCGATGGTCGCGCACTGCCTCGCCCGCTACCGATTCCGCGGGAGCCGCGCCGTCCGCTTCGTCATCCTCTCCGGAATGGTTCTGCCGCCGCAGCTGATGATCCTCTCGCTGTTCCAGATCCTGCTGGAATACGGGCTCTACAACACGCTCACCGGCCTGATCGTGGTCTACATCGCCGGCCACCTCGCGATGACCGTCTACATCCTCGAGGGCTTCTTCGCGCAGATCCCCCAGGACCTCTTCGACGCCGCTCGGATGGACGGCTACTCCGATTTCGAGATCTTCTGGCGGATCACCTTGCCGATCGGCGTGCCCGCCCTCTTCACGACGGTGACGCTCAACTTCATCATTCTCTGGAACGAGTTCCTCTACGCGGTGGTGCTGCTCACCGAGGACGACAAGCGCACCCTGCCGCTGGGCATCATGCATTTCATGGGCAGCCATCAGCTCGACGTCGGCATGCTCGCGACCGGATTGATGATTACCATCGCGCCGATCATCCTGCTCTATGCGTTCTTCTCCGAGACGATGATCAAGGGGATGACCGCCGGCGCGGTCCGCTAGGCGCCCGCGGTTCGCATGGCCGTCGTCCAGATCGACAAGCTCACCAAGCGCTACGACGGCGGCGCGGAGCCGGCGGTGTGGGAGGTGAGCCTCACCGTCGCGAACGGCGAGTTCATGGTCCTGCTGGGTCCATCCGGGTGCGGCAAGTCCTCGGTCCTGCGCATGATCGCGGGGCTCGAGCCCATCACCTCGGGCACCGTCTCGATCGACGGCCGCGTGGTCAACCGCGTACCCGCCAAGGACCGGGACATCGCCATGGTGTTCCAATCCTATGCGCTCTATCCCCACATGACCGTCTATCAGAACCTGGCTTTCGGTCTGCGCCGGCGGCGCGTGCCGCCCGCGGAGATCGAGCGGCGCGTCAAGGGCGCCGCCGAGCGGCTCGGCCTCTCGGCGTTTCTGGCGCGCAAGCCCCATGCGCTCTCCGGCGGCCAGCGCCAGCGCGTCGCGCTGGGACGCGCCATCGTGCGCGATCCGAAGGTGTTTCTGTTCGACGAGCCGCTCTCCAATCTGGACGCAGCGCTCCGGGTCAGCACGCGCAACGAGCTCATCAAGCAGCAGAACGAGATCGGCATCACCACGATCTACGTGACGCACGACCAGGTGGAGGCGATGACCATGGGTCATCGCATTTGCATCATGGACAAGGGCGAGGTGATCCAGGTCGGCCATCCGCTCGAGGTCTACGGCAATCCCGCCAATACTTTCGTCGCGCGGTTCCTCGGCAATCCCCCGATGAACCTGATGACGGTCGAGCTCGAGACCGTGGACGGGCGGCTTTGCGGCCGTGTCGCCGGTACCTCGATAGGGCTTGGAGACAACGTCGGCGGGCTCGGGAATGGCTTGATCTTGGGGATCCGGCCCGAGGACCTCTACGAAGTTCCGGCTCCCGCGGGTCTGGGTCCGATGGCCGAAATCGCGGTGCGGGTGATTGCGGTCGAGCCGCTGGGCGCCGAGACCCTGCTCGTACTCTCAGGCGCCGGCGGAGCGGAGGAATTCATCGCACGGGTGGGACGGCAGACCAGGCTCAAGCCGGGAGATCGCACCACAATCGCTCTCGACACCGCACGCATCCACCTGTTCGATGCCGCGACCACCAAAGCCATTCCGCATGGGAGACCAGGAGCGTCATGACGGCCCATCGAGCCATCGACTGCCACGCCCACGTCATCGACACCGCCCGCTTTCCGCTCGACACCGGGCCCGGCTACAAGCCGCGCCCCAATGAGATGGGCCCCAAGGAAACCTATTGCGGCGTGCTCGACGGCCACGCAGTGCGCCATGCGCTGCTCGTGCAGCCGAGCGGCTACGGATACGACAACGCCTGCATGCTGGATGCGATTGCCTCCTATCCCGGACGCTTCAAAGGCATCGCCGTCCTCGACCCCGCGACGCCCGAGCGGGAGCTTGCCGCGCTGGCTACGCGCGGCGTGGTGGGCGTGCGGTTCAATCTCGTGAGCTACGAGCGCGACGGGCTTACGCGGCCGGAGGCAGCGGGCTTCCTCGCGCGACTGAAAGCCTTGGGCTGGTACGCGCAGATCTTCACCGACGACGCGCAGTGGCCGGAGATCGCGGAGATCCTGCGCCAGAGCGGCGTCAAGGTGCTGATCGACCATTTCGGCCTGCGCGATCTTGCCGGTGGTCTCGACCAACCCGGCTTCCAGGCCGTCTTGCGGCTGGGCCGCGAGGGCAACGCCGCCGTCAAGCTCTCGGCGCCGTTTCGCATCTCCCGCGAGGCCGACACTTACGGCGACCTGAAGCCGTTCGCAGAGGCCGTCATCGCGGCGTTCGGCCTCGAGAATTGCGTCTGGGGCTCCGACTGGCCCTTCATCAATATGGCTAGTCCCATGCGATACGCGGCGGCGCTGCAAGCGGCAGAGCAGTGGGTCGACGCCGCGAATCTCGACCGCGTGCTCTGGCACAACCCCGTTCGCCTCTTCGGCTTCGAAGGATAATGCGATGACCGCTCGCTCGACCCCGATCCGCGTGGCGCTGGCCGGCGCCGGGATGATCAGCCATTACCACCTGATCGGCTGGCGCAACGCTGGCGCGAGCCGCGTCAGGGTGGTCGCGATCTACGATCCCGATCGCGCGCGCGCGGAGGCGCGGGCGCGGGAATTCGGCATACCCAAGGTTTACGACAAGCCCGACGCGATGCTCGCCCAAGAGGGCATCGACGCGCTCGACGTCGCGTCGCCCCGCGAGACCCACGCGTTCTGGGTCGAGGCCGCCGCCGCGCGCGGTATCGACGTGCTCTGCCAGAAGCCGATGACGCCGACGCTCGGCGAGTCCGAGGCGTTGGCCCGACGCGTCGCCGGCAAGATCCGCCTGATGGTGCACGAGAACTGGCGTTTCCGGCCCTGGTATCGCGAGATCAAGAGATGGATCGAGTCCGGAGAGATCGGCGACATCACGGCCTGCCAGATGATGCTGCTGTCCTCGGGCTTGCTGCCGGACGCGAGCGGCCGCCGTCCCGCGCTGGTGCGCCAGCCCTTCATGGCCGACGAGCCTCGGATGCTGATCGCGGAAACGCTGATCCACCACATCGATACAGTGCGTTGGCTGGTGGGTCCGCTGCGCGTGGTGAGCGCTCGGGCCGCGCGGGTGGTGCCGGAGGTCAAGGGCGAATCGCTCGCCACCATCCTGATGGAGACGGCGACAGGCGTTCCGGTGGTGGTCATGGGCACCATGGCGGCGCCGGGCTTCCCGTCGCGCACGGGCGACCGGTTGGATCTCATCGGCCGCAGGGCCAGTGCCTCTTTAGAGGCGACCGAGCTGCAGCTGCGCGGTCCCAAACCGCGGCATCAGAGCTACGACCACGATGCCGGCTATCAGGCCAGCTTCGACGGCGTGATCGCGCATTTCGTCGATTGTCTCGTCACCGGCGCACCCTTCGAGACCGACCCCGCGGACAACCTCGAGACGCTCCGGCTGGTCGAGCACGCCTATTGGGCGGCCGGGCTGCGCGGCCCCGTGGTTCGTGAATAGGAAACACCGCATGAGCGAGGCCACCTCCATGATCGGGCAGCCGAAATCGGTACTGGACACGCCGGCGCTTCTGGTCGACCTCGACGTGCTCGATGCGAACATCAAGCGCATCGCCGATACCTGCCGCGCCCACGGCGTTGGCTGGCGGCCGCACATGAAGGGACACAAGACGCCCGAGATCGCCCGGCGTCAGCTCGCGGCGGGTGCGATCGGCGTCACCTGCGCCAAGGTCGGCGAAGCCGAAGTCATGGCGGCCGCCGGCATTCGCAACATCCTGATCGCCAACGAGGTGGTGGGACCCGCGAAGGTGCGGCGATTGATGGACCTGGTCGGCCCGGCCGATCCGATCGTCGGTGTCGACAGCGTCGTGAGCGCGACTGAGCTCTCCGAGGCGGCACGAGCGCGCGGCAAGACGCTCAAGGTGGCGATCGAGGTGAACACCGGCATGAACCGCGCCGGGGTCGAGCCGGGCGCGCCGGTGCTGGCGCTCGCGGCAGAGATCGCCAAGCTACCGGGCCTGCGCCTCGTCGGGCTTTTCGGCTGGGAGAGCCACGCGGTCACCCTCGCCGACCCCGCGGAAAAGCAGCGCGTGGTTGCGGAGGCGGTCGGCCAGCTCACGGCCACCGCTCGCGCGTGCCGGGAGGCCGGCCACGCAATCGAGGTCGTGAGCTGCGGCGGCACCGGGACTTTCCCTTATTGCATCCAGCAGCCCGGCGTCACGGAGGTGCAGATCGGCGGCGCGATCTTCAGCGACCGGCACTACCGCGAGCACTACCACATGGACTTTCCCTTCGCCCTCACGGTGCTCGCCACCGTGATCAGCCGTCCGACCCCGACCCGGATCGTGCTCGACGCCGGCCGCAAGACCATGCCGGGCGACGCCGCCATGCCGGAGCCGATCGGGCTGCCGCCCATGAGCTTGATGCGGCTCTCGGCGGAGCACGCCAAGATCGAGCTTGCGCAACCCAGCGACACGCCGCGGATCGGCGACAAGGTGGAATTCGTCGTGGGGTATCACGACACGACCGTGCACCTGCACGAGGAGATCGTCGCGGTCCGAAACGGACGCATCGAGGCGGTCTGGCGCGTCGCGGCGCGCGGCAAACTGAAGTAGCGAAGCCCCCTCGAAAGGCACCCATCGGATAGCCATCGCCGGGACTGGTCAGACGGGCTCGGGAGTGGAAGACTGCGCGTGGGGCTTGGGGTGTGAGCAGGCGGGGGCGATGAAAACACAAGCGCGCGTGGTGGTGATCGGCGGCGGCGTGGTGGGCGTCAGCACGCTCTATCACCTCACGAAAAAGGGCTGGTCCGACGTGATGCTGATCGAGCGCAAGGAGCTCACCTCCGGCTCGACCTGGCACGCCGCCGGCCTCTTGCCGCTGTTCAACCTCAGCTACTCCGTCGGCCAGATCCACAAATACTCGGTCAAGCTCTACCAGACCCTCGAGCGCGAGACCGGGCAGCATGTCGGATTCAAGAAAGTCTCGAACATCCGCCTCGCCTGCACCGCCGATCGCATGGACGAGTACCGGTATTATGCCGGGGTCGCCGCCACGATCGGCGTCGATGTCCGGTTCCTGACGGCGGCGCAGGTCAAGGAGATCTGGCCGCTCTGCGAAACCGCGGGCGTGATCGGCGCCATCCAGCATCCCGAGGACGGCTACATCCAACCCGCCGACCTCACCCAGGCGCTCGCCAAGGGCGCGCGCGCCGGCGGCGCCGAGATCCACCGCGGCACAACGGTGACGGGCATCGCCCACCGGCCGAGCGGCGAATGGGTGGTCGAGACCGACAAGGGCGACATCGTCTGCGAGCACGTGGTGTCCGCCACCGGCAACTTCGCGCGCAAGACCGGCGCCATGGTCGGGCTCGACGTGCCGGTGCTGCCGGTGCAGCACCAATACCTCGTCACCGAGCCGCATCCGGCGATCCGGGAGCGCCACCGTCAGGGCCTGGCGGAGATGGGCGTGCTCCGCGAATCCGATGCTTCCTATTACATGCGCGAGGAAAGCGCGGGGCTCCTGCTCGGTCCTTACGAGGTGGGCGCGCCCGCTTGCTATATCGACGGTCCCGCCGCCGATTCCGAGTACGAGCTATTCCCCGAGGATCTCGATCGGCTGGCGCCGCACATCGAGGCCGCGATCGCGCGCGTACCGGCCTTCGGCGAGGTCGGCGTCAAGAAGGTCTACAACGGCGCGATCGCCTATACGCCGGACGGCAGCCCGATCATCGGGCCGGCCTGGGGCGTGCGGAATTTCTGGCTCAACGAGGGCCACAGCTTCGGCGTGACCGCGGCGGGCGGCGCCGGCTGGCAGATCGCGGAATGGATCGTGGACGGCGAGCCCAGCATCGACATGATGGGCGTCGATCCCCGGCGGTTCGGCCCTTATGCCTCGCTGGGTTACCTCCGCCAGAAAAACGAGGAGGCCTATGCCAAGGTCTTCACCGTCCACTATCCCGACGAGGAGCGGCCGGCCACCCGGCCGCTGAAGCAGTCGCCCTGCTACAGCCGCATGAAGTCGTTGGGCGCGGTGTTCGGCAGCGTCTACGGCTGGGAGCGGCCCAACTGGTTCGCGCCCGCGAGCTATGGGCTCAGCGGCGCCGAACTCGCGAGGCCCGATGTGCTCCTGAACGAGAACCATGCGGCGGTACCGGCGGGCGAGCGTCCGCGGGAGAAGTGGAGCTTCCGCCGCTCCAACTATTTCGAGCACGTCGGCAACGAATGCCGGCACGTGCACGAAAAGGTCGGGCTGCTCGACATGACCGCGTTCTCGAAATTCGAGGTCACCGGACCCGGCGCCGAGGCTTGGCTCGACCATCTGCTCTCGAACCGCGTGCCCAAGAAGACTGGGCGGATCGCGCTGAGCTATCTCCTGACCAAGAATGGCGGCGTGCGCTCGGAGTTCACGGTGTTCCGCGAAGGGTCGGAGCAGTTCTACCTGGTGTCCGCGGGCGCGCTCGAGCGCCACGACTTCGACCTGCTCACCAAGCTCATGCCGGCGGACGGCAGCGTTCACATCGAGCGCATCAGCCAGCAGTACGGCGTTCTGGTGCTCGCCGGCCCGCGCTCGCGGGATCTCCTGCAGACGCTCACCGACGCCGATCTCTCGACGGCGGCGTTTCCCTGGCTCAGCGGCAAGTGGATCAGCGTCGGCGCCGCGCGCACGCGCGCTCTTCGGGTCAATTTCGTCGGAGAGCTCGGTTGGGAGCTGCATCATCCCATCGAGACGCAGAACGCGCTGTTCGATCTCCTGATGGAGGCGGGCCGCGGGTTCGACCTGAAGCCGTTCGGCATCCGCGCCATGGATTCGCTGCGTCTCGAGAAATCCTATCGCCTGATCCCCCGCGAGCTCTCGATCGAGTACGCGGCGCTGGAGTCCGGGCTCGGTCGCTTCGTGCACCTGGACAACCACGACTTCGTGGGACGCGAGGCGCTGCTGGATTGGCAGCGGCGCGGCTTCAAGAACCAGTTGGTCACGCTCGAGGTGCACGGCGTCACCGACGCCGACGCGCGCGGCTCGGAGCCGGTCTATCGCGGCGCCGAGCTGCTGGGACGCTGCACCTCCGGCGGTTTCGGCTGGCGCGTCGGCAAGTCGCTGGCCCTCGCGATGGTGCCCCCGGCGCTGGCGGCGACCGGCACCGAGTTCGAGGTAACGATCCTCGGCAAGCGCCACCGCGCCGCCATCATCCCGGAATCGCCGTTCGATCCGAAGAACGAGCGGCTCCGTGCTTAGATGATGCTTCGCTCGATCGGGACCGCGCCGCCTTCGCACACCCTCACCCTCCCGTCGCTGCGCGACGGGTCCCTCCCTCTCCCACTCCGTGGGCGAGGGGCAAGGAAGCGCCGAGCCACAAAGCCCCTCTCCCGCTTCACGGGAGAGGGAGGGACCCACCGCGAGAGCGGTGGGAGGGTGAGGGTACGTCGCCCTTCTCCGGCCGGAGCAGCCGCGCGGGGCGGCACATGAAGGCGCAAGGCATCGGCGCCCGGGTTCCGCGCAAGGAGGATGCGCGGCACCTGCACGGGCGCGGCAATTTCGTCTCCGACATGATCCTGCCCGGCCAACAGGATGTCGCCTTCCTGCGCAGCCCGGTCGCTCACGGGCGCCTGGTGCGGGTCGGCAAGCCGCAGGGCTACGAGCAGGCCGTCTTTACCTGGCCCGACCTCGAGGGCGTGAAGCCGATCGTGGCCTCCTCGACCCTGCCGGGCTATCGCCTCTCGTCCCAACATCCGCTGGCGCACGAGAAGGTGCGCTTCGTGGGCGATCCCATCGCCATGGTGACGGCCCCCTCGCGCGCCCAAGCCGAGGACATCGCCGAGCAGATCGATCTCGAGATCGAGGACCTGCCGGCGCTCGTCGACGCGCACAAGGCGCGCGCCGAGACCAGCGTGCGCCTCCACGAGGAGTGGCCCGACAACCTCTTCATTACGATGAACTACGAGAGCGGGTTCGAGGCCAAGGCGCAGGGTGCGCCGGTTGTCGTCAAGCGCGAGCTCGCGCTCTCGCGCCAGGCCATGGTGCCCATGGAGGGAAAGGCCGTGCTGGCGCTCTGGGACGAGCGCGCGGATCAGCTCGTGGTCTATTCCTCCACGCAGACGCCGCACATGATCCGGATCGGCCTGGCGGAGACGCTGGGTATCGAGGATGCGCGCGTCCGCGTGATTTCGCCCGATGTCGGCGGCGCCTTCGGCTACAAATGCATCCTGCAGCCCGAGGAGATCTGCCTCGCCTGGCTCGCGCTCAAGTTCCGCCGGCCCTTCCGCTACATCGAGGACCGGCGCGAGCACCTGGTCGCGGGCGCCGTCGCCCGACAGCACCACTACCGCATGACCGCTTACGCCGACCGAACGGGCCGGCTGCTGGCGCTCGACGCCGAGATCACCATCGACGGCGGCGCCTACTCCATGTGGCCTTACACCGTGGGGCTCGAGACCGGCCAGGCCACGGGCAATCTGCCCGGCCCTTACGACTTCCGCGGCTATCGCTGCAAGACGCACTGCATTGCCACCAACAAACCGGGATTCATGCCTTACCGCGGTGTCGCGCGCACCGGCGTCTGCTTCGCGATGGAGCTGGTGATGGATGCGATCGCCCGGCAGGTCGGGCGCGAGCCCTGGGAGGTCCGGCGCGACAATCTCGTCGCCGCCGAGGCGATGCCCTACGACAACGTCACGAAGAAGCACTACGACAGCGGCGATTATCGCAAGGCGCTCCTGATTGCGCGCGACAAGATCGGTCTCGATGCCTGGCGCGAGCGGCAGCGCAAGGGCGAGCCGGATGGGCGGCTGATCGGCGTCGGCTTCGCGAGTTACTGCGAGCAATCCGCCCACGGCACCAGCGTATTCGCGGCCTGGGGCCTGTCGCTGGTGCCGGGCTACGACCAGGCGACGGTGCGCGTGACGCCGGCGGGCGGCCTCGAAGTGCGCGCGGGCGTGCATTCGCACGGGCAGGGCATGGAGACCACGCTGTCGCAGGTGGCGAACGAGGTGCTCGGCATCGATGTCGCCAAGGTGCACGTGGTGCTCGGCGACACCGGGCTCACGCCCTATTCGACCGGCACCTACGCCTCGCGCAGCATGGTGATGGCGGGCGGCGCGGTGTCACTCGCCTGCGAGACGCTGGTGCCGCGCCTCATTGCGATCGGCGCGCATCTCATGCAGTGCGCCACCAACACCGCGCGCTACGAGAACGGGCAAGTGGTGGGTCCGCAGGCCTCGGTCACGCTTGCGGAGATCGCCGACGCCTGGTACCGCCGGCCCTATCGCCTGCCGCCCGATGTTGACCTGGGCGGGCTCGAGGCCACCATGGCCTATCGGCCGAAGGTGGACACCGGCGCCTTCAGCTACGCCTCGCACGCGGCGGTGGTGGCGGTCGATACGGAGCTCGGCCATGTCGAGATCCTCGACTACGTCATCGCCGAGGATTGCGGCACGCTGGTCAATCCCATGCTCGCGGACGGCCAGATACTCGGCGGCGCCGCGCAGGGCATCGGCACCGCGCTCTACGAGGAGAGCCCTTACGACGCCAACGGCCAGCCGCTCGCTTCGACGTTCGCCGATTACCTCTTGCCGGGACCGACGGAGATTCCGGCGATGCGCATCTTCCATCTGGAGACGCCCTCGCCCTATACCGCCTACGGCATCAAGGGCATGGGCGAAGGCGGCGCGATCGCGCCGCCGGCGGCGATCTTCAATGCGGTCAATGACGCGCTGCGCGGCCTCGGCGTGGAGGTAACGGAGACGCCGCTGACGCCGCGCCGGCTGCTCGCGGCCCTCGCCGGCGCCAAGAAACCAGTCCCCGCATGAAGGCCGCGGCGTTCGATTACGCGCGGCCGCGCGATGCCGGCGAGGCGATCGCACTGCTCGCGCAAGCCAAGGGCAACGCCAAGGCGCTCGCCGGCGGGCAATCGCTGGGGCCGATGCTCAATCTCCGCCTCGCGCGGCCTGGCCTCCTCGTCGACATATCCCGTCTCGAGGAACTGCGCGCCGTCGAAGACGCCGACGAGTCCTGGCGCCTTGGCGCGGCTGTGACGCACTCGGCGATCGAGGATGCCAACGGCACGCTCCGCGGCGGCGAGATGCTGGTCGAGGTGGCCGCCGGGATCGCCTATCGCGCGGTGCGCAACCGCGGCACCGTCGGCGGCAGCCTCGCGCACGCCGATCCCGCGGGCGACTGGCCGCTGGCGCTGGCGGCGCTCGGTGCCGATGTCGTGCTGCGCGGACCTACGGGCGAGCGCAGCATCCCCGCGGCGCAGCTTGCCGCCGCGGCATTCACGACAGAAATCCGGGAGGACGAGATCATCACGGCGGTCCTGGTGCCGAAGCTCGCGGGCTCCGCGCGGTTCGGCTATTTCAAGTTCTGCCGCAAGACCGGCGAGTTCCCCGAGGCCAGCGCGGCGGTGGTGATCGATCGCGAGCGGGACGCCGCCCGCGTCTACCTGGGCGCGCTCTCGGGTCCGCCGCAATCGCTGCCGGAGCTCGCCCGACGCATCGCCGAGGGCGATCTGACGAGCCCCAACCGCGATGCCGCGATTGACGCGGTTGCGACCATCACGGGTCTCGATCCCATCGAGCAGCGGATGCATGCGGGCGCGCTGCTGCGCGCGCTCGAGCGGGCCTTCGCCCGATGACCGCGATCTCGCTCACCGTGAACGGCCACGCCGTTTCGGCCGAGGTCGAGCCCAGGACGCACCTCGCGGATTTCCTGCGCGACCAGCTGCGCCTCACCGGCACGCATCTCGGCTGCGAGCACGGCGTCTGCGGCGCCTGCACGATCTTGATCGGCGGCGTGCCCGCGCGCTCCTGCATCACTTACGCCGTCGCCTGCGACGGGCTCGAGATCCGCACCATCGAAGGTTTCGAGGACGACGCGCTCATGGCGGAGTTGCGGGACGCCTTCTCGCGGGAGCACGGGCTGCAGTGCGGCTTCTGCACGGCGGGCATGCTGATCTCCGCGCGCGACATCGTGCAGCGGTTCCCGCAAGCCGACGAGCGCCGCATCCGGACGGAGCTCTCCGGCAATCTCTGCCGCTGTACCGGCTATGTCGGGATCGTGAACGCGGTCGCAAGCGTGGCATCGCGACAGGCTGAACCGGCGGCCCGCGCCGCCGTGGCTCCGCCCAAGGCCGCGGCTCGGCCCGCCCCTGTTCAATCCGCGCCTGCCGCACCGCCGCGTGCAGAGCCTCCCGCGGCGAGTGCACCGGAGACCGTGCGGGAAGGCTGGACCCGGATCGACGAGAGCTTCGTCATCGCGGCGCCGCCGGCGACGGTCTGGCAGGCGCTGGCGGATTTTCCCAAGGTGGCGGCGTGCCTGCCCGGAGCGGAGCTCACCGAGCACGACGCCCGCGCGGTCAAGGGCCGGTTGCGCGTCAAGCTCGGGCCGATGGCGGCGAGCTTCGCGGGCTCGGCGACGGTACAGCGCGACGAGACCGCGATGACCGGCATCGCCAAGGGCGCCGGCACCGACAGCGGCTCCCGCTCGCGCACGCGCGGCGAGCTCGCCTATCGCCTGACGCCCGAAGCCGGCGGCCGGCAGACCCGGGTCGCGGTCACCGTCGATTACGACCTGCAGGGCCCGCTGGCGCAGTTCTCGCGCTCCAACCTCGCGCGCGATTTCGCGGGACGCGTGGTCGCCGAGTTCGCCGCGAACCTCAATCGCGCGCTCGGCGCGGGCGATGCGCAACCAGCCGCCGCGCCGCAGTCACTGAACGCGCTGGGATTGCTCTGGTCTGTGATCTGGAGCCGTCTAAAGCAGCTGATCGCCTGGTGTCGATAGACCACCCAGTGCATTCTAGTACGCGCCTAACGGAGTGCCTGCTCGAGACGGGCTGGTTTCTAGTGTGCCAACCGGGTAGCCAGATCGGAAAACAGATCTAGAAAAAAGCGCAAGTTGTGGATGGTTGGGGTAGTCCTTGACGGCATCAGGAGGAATTCTCCCGGTCGAGGCGGCCTTGCGGGAACGATTGTGAGGTGGTGTCGTAGTGCCGATAGATATTGTTGCTCGGAATCCGGTGAACCATGCGCAATGTGATTTCGAATTCGCCTTGCATCATGCAGTACCCCGTATCTAAGGGTGATAGGTACCTTTATGGGGAAGCCGCTCCGCAAATAATTCTCTGCTCGCCGCACCACGTCATCCGGGTTATTCCACTCAAGGAAGCGCATTGAAGACTGCATCAGATGCCGGGCGTGGGCCGAGTTCTTGGGGCTTAGATACGAGACAACGATCCTGCCAGACGCTGTGTTGCCACCACAGCAGAATAGGAGGAACAGTTGTTCAAGAAACAGCTCATACGCTCGAAAGGAAGCTAGAAATACCCCCTCAGTGAGGACGCATAGCTGTGCTCGCGCAACGCTTCGCCCACCTGCACCCGGTATGGGCCAGCCGAATCGTGAACGATTTTCGTCATCCAGTTTCGATAGACGGCCTATCTCTTTGCTTAGCGCCTTCGACAGTGAGGAGGCGGTTCGAGGTGCCACGGTCGCACCGTCACTTTAAGCTTGCCTTGAGTTTGCGGCAGATATACTGGGCGCGATACACTCTGGCCGTCGTGTCCGCGCTCCGCCGGGCCGCATACTCGGCGAATTTCACAAGGTCAGGGTCGATGTTCTTGGATGGGTTCTTAGGATCGACCGCGTCGAGTTCCACGCTGATCTCATCGAGACAAGCTCGGGCAGCGGCCGTATCTTTCTTTGAAATCCTCACACGCAAGCTATCGGTAAGTGGTTTAACACCCGCTATCGAATGCCCTAGGTCACCGACTCATAAATCGCATCCAGATGCGGGCTGAAGCAAGTTTGACGAGTGCGAGATAATTCTGGTCGTGTTTTTCGAAGCGGGTGGCGATAGCTCTAAAATGTTTGAGTTTGTTGAAGAAGCGCTCGACGA
>DATNIT010000075.1:0-7053 GCA_035604335.1 Allostellaceae bacterium
GCCGCTGCCACCCAATGGTCGGTCCGTTGCCTTTCAAATATCGGTCATTGCCGGCTTGCTTGCGCACATTGCCGTGCCCGCGCGCGAGACCATGATATACGGGAGCGGGGAAGGCTTGCAACAGCAGCCCGAGGAAATCGCCACCTCCATCTGTGCGTCTGCTATACTTGCTCCGGTCGCCCAATCCTCTGCCGTCGATGAACATTTACGAGAACCCGCGCTTTTCCGAATTGCCTCCCGAGATTTATCCGCTCTTCGCCGCAGCGGCGAAAGAGAGCTTTTTCTCTCACCCGTCCTGGTACGATCTCCTGCAGCGTCACGCGCTGCCACAAGGAGCGCAAGTGCGGCTGTATACGGAAGACCCCGAACGCTCTGGCGCCGCGCTGGTCTGCTACGTCGAAAAGCCCGGCCGGGTCCACGACCTGAGGAGTCTCTGCAACGCCTACAGCTGCGAGCATGACGCCATTCTCGCTTCCCATGAGGAGGGCTCGCTGGAAAATCTGCAGACTCTGGCGACGACGCTCGGCGGCTCCGAGGGGTGGGAGACGGTCGTGATTCCCGGCCTCGACGCCACGGCGCCCTCGTTCCGTGCGCTGGGAACGGGCTTGCGCCGGGCCGGCCTGGTGGTGAAGCCCTTTTTCGATTCCGGCACCTGGTTCGAGCCGACCGCGGGACTGAGCTTCGAGGACTACATGCGCGGCCGTCCCTCCATCCTGCGCAATACATGGCGCCGGAAACGCAAGCAGTTGGAGGCAGCTGGCGCTCTCGAGGTCCGCTTTGCGGAAGGTGGCGGCGAGCTCGACGAGGCGATCGCCGCCTACGAAAGCGTCTATCGCCGAAGCTGGAAGCCGGCCGAAATGTTCCCTGCATTCATCCCGGCATTGATAGCACTCCTTTCCCGTCTCGGCGCGTTACGCCTCGGCATCGTCTATCTCGACGGCGAGCCCATAGCCGCGGAGTTTTGGATCATCTGGCACGGGCGGGCCGTGATCTACAAGCTGGCCTATGACCAGCGGCTTCACCGGCACTCACCCGGCACCTATCTCACCATGCGCATGATGGAGCGGGTCCTGGCCCGCGATCGGCCGGACGAGGTCAACTTCGGACGCGGCGATGACCCCTACAAGAAGTTATGGCTGTCTCGGCGTCGGGAGCGCTGGGGCATCCTCGCCGCCAATCCCAGGACGGCAAGGGGTGTTTATGCCTCCGGCCGCATCCTGGCCTCGCGCTGGCTTCGGCGGCTGCGCGGGGATGCGATTCCGTCGCTCGGCCGGTAAGAATGCGGATTTTCTATATTTGCGTGCGAGTCCCCTATCCGCCGGAGCGCGGCGACAAGATCGCAACCTTCAATCACATCCGCCATCTCGCGCAAAATCACGAGCTTCACGTCTTCTGCCTTGCCGAGAGCCGGGAAGAGCGGAATGACGCCGCCGGCCTTCGCGAATATGCAAGGAGCGTGAGCGTCGTCCCGCTCAGGCCTACCCTAGGCAAGCTGCGCTCCGTTAAGGCCTTGCTCGGCGGAGAGTCGCTCTCGGTGGCGATGCTCGACGAGAAGGCGCTGCACGACGCGTTGGAGGCGGCATGCGCCGCGCTTAAGCCGGATGTCATCTTGGTTTATAGCTCTAATATGGCGCAGTTCGCCGAGCGCTTCCCGGCCCTTCCGCGCATCATGCTGTTCTCCGAGCTCGATTCGTTGAAATGGGGGCAGTACGTTCAGCGTGCGCCGATTCCGATGAGATGGCTCTATCGCCTGGAAAGCGCTCGCCTGCTCGAATACGAGAGGCGGATCGCCCGCAGTTTCACCCATTCGACCGTGTGCACGGAATGGGAAAAGCGCGATTTCGAGCGGCTCATTCCCGGCGTTCCGGTTGACATCGTCGGCAACGGCGTCGATCTCACCTATTTCCGCTCCGAGCGGCGGCCCAAGAATAGCACCTCGCTGATCTTCACCGGCGTCATGGATTATCTGCCAAACGTCGACGGCATTCTGTGGTTTTGCGATGAAATCCTGCCGCGCGTGCGCAACGCGATCCCCGAGGCGAGCCTGGTCATCTGCGGGAGCCGCCCGACCGCGGCCATCAGAAATTTGACCAAACGCCCCGGCATTACGGTGACCGGCCACGTCCCGGACGTGCGCGACCACATGGACAAGGCGGAGCTCGCGGTAGCGCCGTTGCGCATCACGCGCGGCATTCAGAACAAGCTTCTCGAGGCGCTCGCGATGAGCCTGCCCTGCGTCGCCTCGACGGCAGTGTGGCGCGGAACCACCATCCCCGAGGGCGAGGGCGTTCTAGTCGCCGACGATCCGGGGGCATTTGCCAAGCACATCGTCCACCTCTTGCGTGATCACGCCTATCGCGAGGAAATGGCACATAGGGCGCGCGCCGTCGTAGAGGAGAAGTACAGCTGGGCAGTGCAAATGGCCCGGCTCGAGGCTATCCTTGACGCCGTGACCGCGCGTGCGCCGACGGTTGGTCATCGGCGCGCGTAGCGGGACAGTTCTACGACGCGGATGCCGGCGCAATCTGACCAAAGGACTCGACAAGTCGTGGCGCAGGAAAACAGATTCGAGCGGCTTCCGCGCTGGCAACGGGCGTCGGTCGTTGGAGCCTTCGCTCTCATTGCGGTCGTGGCGGTTGCGCTTCTGGCCGAGGGCGCGGTGCGACTTCGTCAGTGGATCCGGTTCGGCACACCGTGGGCCGTCGAGCAAACGTACGTGTTCGATGCCGCGTCGAGCCTGCGCATCCCTATACCGAATGGCCGCTTCGGCCCGGTCCGCATCAATTCGTTCGGTTTTCGCAACCCTGAAATCCCTGTCGAGAAGCCCTCCGGCCGCCTTCGGATCGCCTTCCTCGGCGGCTCGACGACTTATTGCGCGGAGGTCAGTAGCAACGAGATGACTTGGCCGCACCTCGTAATAGCCGCGATCATGAAGACGTTCCCGGAACTTGACATCGATTACATCAATGCTGGCGTTCCGGGTTATACAACCGCCACGCTGAAGCTGTATCTCGAGAAGCGCGTTGCCCACTTCCATCCGGACGTCATCGTCATCTATGAAGCGACGAACGATTTGGCGGCGAACAGCTTCACGCTTGCGCGCGAGCAGGGTGTAACTAGCCGTGGCATCGACGAGTCAATGGGATGGCTCACTCGTCGCTCGCTGCTCCTCGATCTCCTCGCGAAGAATCTGGCGGTGCGCGAGCGGCAGAACGCGAAGGAAGGCGAAGGCACAATCGCACTCGATCAGACGAGACTCGCCGCAATGTATAGAGGAGACCTGACGAAGCTCGTCGAGGCAAGCAAGGCGGTCGCGAAACTCGTGGCGGTCGCCACCTTCGCTTCACGGCTGCGCGTCGGTCAGTCGCCGCCCGAGCTTCGCAAATCCGCCATCACGAGCTTGTATCACATGCCTTATCTGGAGCCCGAGACGATTCTCGAAGGTTTCCTGCGCTATAACATCGTGATCCGCAGCGTCGCAACTGAAAAAGATGCTCTCCTCGTTGAAGGCGAGGACTTGATCCCCGCGGATGCCGTGCACTTTACCGACTCGGTGCATTTTACGGATGCGGGCAGCGTCCAAATGGCGAATCGGGTTTCCGGCGCACTGCTGAAATCGAGAAGATTCCTCGACCTTGTCGCTGCAAGTCGCCGCGGCGGCCATGTCGACGCCCAATAGCGCCGCAAACGGCAGTCAAGGCTCGGTGACCCGCAGCACCAAGGTCGCCGTCCGCCCGCTCAGGAGGTCGGTCACGCGGACCCGCCAGTTGCCGACCGGATCGTTCAGGGCGAGCGGAAGCAGCCACTCGCCCGTCCCGCCGGGTGCGACGACGTTACCGGAATAATGGGGCACCTCCTTTCCGCTTGGGTCGCGGACCTCGACGTGGAGCACAACGCGCGCGCCAGCGGCGGCTCCCGCGAGGGTCAAATGAAGCGCCGCCGTTTCGCCGGGATGCAATTGCTCCGGGCCGGCGACGACAGGAGCCGGGAGCGGCGTGCGCGAGAGGGCGAAGATCACGGGCTCGACCGCATTCAAGGCGAGCGCGAAGCGGTTGACCTGGCCGAGCGCCTTTTTCTCGCGCAAATCATAGAGGAAAAACGTCCCTGGCAACTTCACCTCGACCGGCTCCTCGTCGCTGGGATCCGTGCCACTCGAGGTCCCGTTCGACGCCGTGAGAGGAAAATCCCGAAGCATGGCGACGATCGAGGTTTCACCGTTGCGGAACAGGTAGGTTTCGACATCGCTGATGGGCTCGCCGCTCGGCGTGCTGAGCGCCACACTCGATTCGACGCCCGCCTCGTCGATTAGCGTGGCCAGGCGGCGGCTGAACTCCAAGCGCGAACCGGCAGCGGAACGCCCCGTCCGGGCCTCCGCGTCCGGGACGAGGTAGACCGCCTTGCCGCGGCCGAAGCGAAAGCTTGCCGGCGCGTCGCGCGGCCGGCGCGCGAAGATGTCCGACAGAAGCGGCTTGACGAGGCGTCGGCTGTGCTGGTCGAAGAGCCCCGGCTCGCTGTCGGCGATCGCCACGCCACCCCCTTCGATGAAATGGCGTATCTCATCCGCCTCGGTCGGCGATAGCGAGATCGACTGCGGCAAGATCAGGATGCGGATACCCTCGCGTCGCAGCGCGCCTTGCTCGATGAGCGCGGAGGAGAGATAGCGGTGCTGGTGACCGAGATGCTCGACCATCCACACATAGCCCCGCGTCGCCGATCTGATGGAGTTGTCTTCATATTCCGAGCTCGCATTACGCCGGCTCCAAGCATCTCCCCTCGGCCTCATATCGAGCAGCCAGCGGGTGCGCATGCTCGCGGGCGAATAGAGAATGGCAATCGGGTCGATCTGGCGGGCGCTCGCGATGAGGAGAGCGGCAGAGCCGCCTCGCAGCTCGCGGAAGAGGGCAGCCGAGGCATGTCCGCGCCTTCCCAAGGCCCCGTCCTTGCCGGCGAACTCGTCTTTCTCGTCCCACAGGATCAGGCCGCGACTGCCGCGGAGCAGCTCGCGCCATATTCGGTGCGTTTCCTCAGCCCCGCTCTTGGCCGAGGTGGTGAGCATCACCACCGCCGGATTGAGCGAGCGGACGATTTCCACATTGTCGCCGTAGTCATAAAGCTCCATCGCATCTACGGCCTCCGACAGCCGCGCATAATCATAGCCGCCCCAGCCCGGGATCTGAGCGCCTCGATGGCCGCGAGCGCCTCGGGGTCCACGGCATGGACGGCCTCCGTCCCCGCCCGCAGGGCGCGCGCGAAGGCGACATCCATCCACTCCTTGAAGTCCGCCCAAGCCGAATAATTGCCGTCCGCACGCTTGATCGCCGCCTGCGTCGTCATCGGTACAACCTCGTCCCACCCGGCGAAGGCGGTTCCCCATTGTTCATTAAGCGCGAACAAGCTGCCGTATCGCCCCTCGAGCCACTTTCTCATGCCGGCGATCGAGGAGGGGGAGAGGTCGAAATCCCAGAAGGCCGAGAGATCGGCGATTCCGGCCTCGTCGCCGAGGTTGTAATAGAGCGGCCGGTAGCCGCGTTGGTTCTGCACGGTCCTCGCGAGTCGCGCGCGAATCTTGGCCAACCAATCCGCATCCGAGAGGCTGGGGCTTCGGGTGAAGGCGGCGGGGTCGGACGGGTTCTGCCGGTAGAGCTTCTTAGCAGCGAGGAAGTTCCAGTTCTTCGGCTGGTCGGGGAGCCATCTGTGGTAAGGAGAGTAGAAGTCGGTGGCGATGTTCTCGACGTACCAGCGGAGATCGGCTTCGAGCAGGGGTGCCACCTCGTCGTCGTCGGGCGTCGATCCCTCCTCCGCATGGTCCAATTCGACCACGCCTGCGGTAACGCCCAGTCTCTTGAGGGCGGCATATTGGGCCGCGGTCTGGGGTTGCCACATGATGATCTGATAGTCGGTCCATCCGGCGTCCGCCGGTGCCACCGCGAAGAAAGCCGTCTCGTCCGCCTCGCGATGGTCCTTCGTTCCTCCCCGATCGACGCTGTCGAGGGCAAGATGGGTGTGGAGCTTGTTGAGCGTGGCGACGACACGCCGCCCATCCAACGAGAAGCTCGCCTCGGCGTTGCCGGCAAATCCGAGCGAAATCCGGCGCCGCTCGACGAGGCGGCCGTAGCCATCGGTCCATTCGAGATCGAGCTCGCCCTCGCCGGTGGCGGGCTAGCTGAGGCGGTAAGTGAGCGCGATCGCGCCCTGGCGCTCGAGGACCGGCGTCGCAGAGACGATTTCGTCGGCCGAGGCGCAAGTGCATGCGGCGCCGGCCAGGACGAGCGGAAGTGCCGCGAGGCCCGCGCGCCAAACCAGCGTGGAATGATGGCGCTCGTCCCGAGGGCTCTTCCGGCGTCGGACGGCATCGTCGCACTTTCTTGGCATCAATTTTCCCGACTGGCCGACGAGCGTATTTCGGTTGTGCAAGGCCGGCAGATCATCCATAGCGCCAACGGTAATAGAGTTGGCCGAGCAACTCATGCAGAGCCTCGAAGCTGTGCTCGAAGGCGTTATGAGCCGGGAGCAGGTCGAAAATGCGAAAAGGCGGGCGGCCGGCAAATTCTGTGGCCGGTATTGCCTGAATACCCGCCCTTTCGAACGACCACAGGGCGCGTGGCATGTGCCAGGCTTGGGTAACGACAACGACTGTCGTTATTCCGCTTAGGCGGAGCAATTGAGCGGAATTTTGGGCATTCTCTTCGGTCGTGGAGGCTTGCTCCTCGCGCCACTTGACCGGCACCCCGAAGGCATTCTCGAGAGTGTCGCCCATGAACTGCGCGAGTGAGCCGGTCGATCCGGCGACGCGGCCGCCGGTAACGAGAATGGGGAGGCCGAGAGCGCGATAGAGACTAGCCGCTTGCGTAAGGCGCTCCATGGTCAAGAGTCCGACCTGGTCGGAGCCGCCCGGTCCGTTGCCCTTTTGCACATCACCCGCAAGCACGACGATCGCCTGGGCGCTGACGATCGGGGGATGCTGAAGGGGAGGCAGGTAAGCGGCGCGCCGGATGAGCCAATCCGAGACCAAAGTCGTTGAAAATGCATAGAGGCAGACAGTCGATACCGACG
>DATNIT010000076.1:0-97035 GCA_035604335.1 Allostellaceae bacterium
CCCATCCCGCAACCTCCTACCGAGACACAATCAGGACCGCCTTCAGCGCCACAAACAGCGCCACCCAGCAGCACGATCCCTTTTACAAAACCGACCGCGTACCTCCAGGCCGCGCTAGGCTGACGAATACGTCAGGCTAGCACCATTTCCCTTGCGATTTAGAGAATTGGCGTGAAAGTGGGACACTTCGTGCGAGGGCGAGGACCTACTCACTGTGACTTCTGTCCATAACGGCGTCTCATCATCGGCCGCTTGATAGCCGTCGCAGCTCAGTCCAAGCAGAGCGAGGGCCACAACCATGAAGTTCGGCATTCACCACTCGTCCTGGCTCGACGGTCCCGACCCAGCCGAGGCGTTCGAGGCGGTGAAGGCGAAGGCGCAGTGGGCAGAAGATCGCGGCTTTGTCTGGTTCTCGGTAATGGATCACATGATCCAGATCCCCCGCGTGGGCGCGCCCGACGAGCCGGTCTTGGAAGGCTGGACCGTCCTGGCGGCGCTGGCTGCTGTCACGAGCCGCATCCGTCTCGCCACCCTTTGCACGGCGGTCGGTTATCGCAATCCTGCGCATCTCGCCAAGATCGCGGCGAGCGTCGATCTGATCAGCAAGGGACGATTGACGCTCGGCATCGGCGCCGGGTTTTTCGAGGATGAATACAAGCAATACGGCTGGGAGTTCCCGCCGCAGCCGGCGACCCGCATCCGCCAGATGGAAGAGGCGGTCCAGTTGATCCTGAAGATGTGGACCGAGCCACGTACGACCTTCCGCGGCCAGTATTTCCACATCGAGGACGCGATTCTCGAACCGAAACCGGTCCAAAAGCCGCGACCGCCGGTGATGATCGCCGGCGCCGGCGAGCAGATGACCCTGCGTGCGGTCGCCCGTCTCGCCGACGCCTGCAATATCGTCGACGGCGACATCGCGGAGATACGGCATAAGCTGGCGGTGCTGCGCGGACATTGCGACGTGGCGGGTCGCGATTACGATACGATCGAAAAGACCCGTATCCAGCCCTGGCTTCTCGCCCGTGACGCCGCCGCGGTGGCGGTAAAGCGCGAGCGGCTGGCCGGCGGCGGACCGTTGCGCGGCTTTGTCGGCACGGCGTCCGAGGCCATCGATCTGATCGGGCAACACCAGGACGCCGGCATTGAGCTACTGATCAACGCCGATCGGCGGAACGACGTAGAGACCCGTGAGCTTTTCGCCTCGGATGTCATGCCTCACTTTGCCTGACAGAGGACGGAGGATGGTTGCCGGCGACAGCTTTGCCGAGTTCCTGCGCGAGCAGCTCGCGCCGCTCGGCCGCGTCGCCCTGCGGCGTATGTTCGGCAAGACCGGCGTGTTCTGCAACGGGCTGATGTTCGGGATGGTAACGAACGACACGCTCTACTTCCGGGTTGACGACCACAACCGAGCGGTCTTCAAGGAAGCCCAGTCCGCTCCGCCTCTCAGCTACGAGAAGAAGGGCAGCACCATAGACCTCTCCTTTTGGCGCGCGCCGGAGCGGTTGCTCGAGAACCCGAAGAGCTTGTCACGTGGGCGCGAGCGGCGTTGGCGGCGGCGCGTCGGGTCGCGGCGAAGAGAGGACGGACAGCGCCAAGGCGAAAATCAAAGCCGCAACCCACTTGAAGCCGGTGGGACCCGCAGCAGAGGAGGGAGAAAACGCCATGCCGTCCGATCGGGACCTGCTTCAGGGCTGGATCAAGGAAGAACGCCCCCAGCTGATCGAGTTCCTGCAAGGTTTCGTGCGCGCGAAGAGTCCGAACCCGCCGGGCGATACGCGCGCCGCCGCCACTTTCATCGCCGGGTATCTCGGGCGCTGCGGCTTGCCCTATCGCGTGATCGCGCCGCAGGAGACGATGCCCAATATCGTCGGCAGCTTCGAGGGCAGCTCGCCCGGCCGGCACCTCGTGCTCAACGGCCATATCGATTGCTTCCCGGTGGGCGAGGGCCACGGCTGGACCCAGGATCCCTGGGGCGGCGCGATCGTCGATGGCAAGCTCTATGGCCGCGGCGCCGCCGACATGAAGGCGGGCACCACCGCGTCCATCATGACGTACCGGCTGCTGCACCGGATCAAGGATCGGCTCAAGGGCAGGCTCACGCTCACGGCGGTGTCGGACGAGGAGACGTTCGGGCCCTGGGGCGCGCGCTATCTCATGGAGCACCACCCGGAGGTGCACGGGGATTGCTTGCTGAACGGCGAGCCCGGCAGCCCCTATTCGATCCGCTTCGGCGAGAAGGGGCCGCTCTGGCTGGAGTTCACGGTGCGGACGCCCGGCGCCCACGGTGCCTATACGCATTACAGCAAGAGCGCCACCAAGGTCGCCATGGCGCTCGCCCGCGATCTCGAGGCGGTGACGGAGATCAAGCCCGAGATCTCCGACAACATTCGCGCCGCGCTTGAGCAGGGTAACGCGACCATGGAGAAGGCCATGGGCACCGGCGCCGCGGCGGCGGTCTCGGCCGTGACGCTGAACGTCGGCACCGTCCGTGGCGGGCTCAAGGTGAACATGGTGCCGGGCGAGTGCGTCTTCGAGGTCGATATCCGGCTGCCCGTGGGCGTCGAGAAGAGCCAGGTACTCGACGTTGTTGCCAATGTGCTGAAGGACTATCCCGAGGCCACCATGCGCGAGACGCAGTTCAGCCCGCCTTCCTGGTGCGATCCCAACGGCGAAATGGTCGAGATCCTCCAGCGTAACGTTAGCGGGCTCAAAGGCTTCACGCCGATCCCGATCGTGAGCCTCGGCGGTACCGACGCGCGGCTCTGGCGCTACCGCAACATCCCCGCCTACGTCTATGGGCCGTTCCCGCGCGGCATGGGCTCAACCGACGAGCACGTCGAGATCGAGGAGTTCCTGCACATCGTCCGCGTCCATGTGCTCTCGGCGTATGACTATCTGTTGCGGCCCTAGGCCTCCGACGTCACTCCGGGCTTGGTGGTGCAGGGTGGGCCAATCGAGTAGCGTACGCGATCGACCGCTACGAGGGACAGCGCCGCCCAGAAGCAAACAACGGCGCGCCGCCAGGGAGGGGGAGTGGATTCTTTCGGTGCTTTCCTCGAGATCTTCCTGCAGGCGCTGGTCGCGGGGCTGCTTGTAGGCGCCATCTACGGCCTCATGTGCGTCGGGCTCGGCATCATCTTCGGGGTGATGCGGGTGATCAATTTCGCCCAGGGCGACTTCCTCATGCTGGGCATGTATTTCACGCTCTATGTCGTGGGCGGCGTCGCCGCGCTGCCGTTGCTGGGCTCGGCGGCGGCGCCTTTCATCACGGCCGTGCTCGCGGGACCGGCGCTCTACGTCGGCGGCTACCTGCTGCACAGGTTTCTGATCTCGCGGGTCACCGGCACGCGCGTCGCAGGCATCGAGGGTGAGGGACACTACGCTCAGCTCATTCTCACTCTCGGCGTCGCCCTGATCATCGAGAACGGCGGTCTCATAGTCTTCGGGTCGACGCCGCAATCCGTGCGCACACCGCTCGCTGCGCGCGCCTGGGAGATACCGCTCCTCTACAACGACACCGCGACCATCTTCCTGAACCAGGCGCGCATTATTGCGGCGCTGGTGTCGCTCGTTGTAGGCGCGGCGCTCTATTGGCTCATCAACCGATCGCGCCTCGGCAAGACGCTGCGGGCGGCCGCGGACAATCCGCGCGCGGCGACGTACATGGGGATCGAGGTCGATCGCGCGCATCGGATCGCCTTCGGCATCGGCACCGGCGTCACCGCGATCGCCGGAGGGCTCGTCGGCACCTTCAATCCGTTTCAGCCCTATGTGGGTCTGGACTTCGTCATCATCATGTACGCAGGCGTCGTGCTCGGGGGCATGGGCAGCATTTTGGGCGCGTTCTGGGGCGGCATGACCATCGGCCTGGTGCAGCAGCTCTCAACTCTGGTGCTGCCGGTTCAACTGCAGAACGCGGCGATCTTCGCGGTGTTCCTGCTGGTCGTGCTGATCCGGCCGCAGGGTTTCTTCGGCCGCGCGACGGAGCGCGTCTGAGCCATGCAGTCTCGCGGCGGCCTCGGCGTGCATCTGCTGATCGTGGCGGGCCTTGCGGTTGCTTGGCTGGGCCTCGGGTCGCTGGTGAGCAACTCCTATTATTTGCTGATGATGACGCTGGTGCCGATCTGGGCGGTGATGGGTCTGTCCTGGAATCTGCTCAGCGGCTACACGGGCCTCGTCTCGTTTGGGCACGCGGCGTTCTTCGGTCTCGGCGCTTACACCGTGACGATCGCGCTCGTCAGCTTCGACGTGACGCCGTGGCTCGGCATCCCCATGGGCATGGTCGTGGGCGCGGCGGCCGGCGCCATCATCGGTTATCCGACTTTCCGGCTGCGTGGCCATTACTTCGCGCTCTCGATGCTCGCCTACCCAATGGCGCTGCTCTACGTCTTCGAGTGGCTCGGCTACCAGGAAGTCCCGCTGCCGATGAAGCGCGAGGCGCCGGGCTGGTACATGCAATTCTCGGATTACCACCTCTATATTGCGCTCGCCGTGGCACTTCTGGTGGCGGCCTTGCTGGTGACGCTCGCTGTGGAGCGCTCCCGCTTCGGCATGTCGCTCCTGGCGATCAAGCAGAACGAGCCCGCCGCCGAGGCGGCCGGCATCGACACCCTCGCCTGGAAAATGCGCGCGATCATGCTGAGCGGTGGCATCGCGGCGGCCGCGGGCGGGCTCTACGCCGTGGTCCTGCTTGTGGTGACGCCCGACAGCGTCTTCGGCATGCTCACCTCGGCGCAGGCGCTGGTGGTCGTGCTGTTCGGCGGCGTCGGCACCCTCTGGGGTCCCGTGATCGGCGCCGCCGTGCTGATCCCCTTGAGCGAGACGCTACAGGCTCAGCTCGGCGACAAGATCCCGGGCATTCAGGGCGTGGTCTATGGCATTGCGATCATCGCGGTGATCCTGCTGGCGCCCGAAGGCATCTACTGGCGGGTGCGCGATCGTCTCGCGCGCTCGCGAGGGAGCGCCGCGCCCGCGCCCGCGCTACCGGTGGCGCCGGTGATCCCGCTCGCGCGTCCGCCAGCTCCTGCAGCCGAGCGCACTTCGATCCTCCGCGTCAGTGGGCTCGACAAATCCTTCGGTGGCCTCCGGGCGGTCGCGGAGGTGAGCTTCGAGGTCCAGGTCGGGGAAATCCTCGGAATCATCGGCCCGAATGGCGCCGGCAAGACCACGCTGTTCAACCTGCTGAATGGTTTCCTGCGCGCGGGCAGCGGCGAGATCACATTCGAGGGCCGCAGCCTCGCCGGGTTGAAGCCGAACCGGATCTGCGGCCTCGGGGTTGGCCGAACCTTCCAGGTCGTGCGGGCCTTCGCGCGCATGTCGATCTTGCAGAACGTCGTGATCGGCGCCTATGTCGCAACGGCGCGCGGCGACGAGGCACTCGTGGCGGCGCGCGAGGCGTTGGCGCGCGTTGGTCTGCTCGAGCGCGCCGACGCAATCGCGGGCAGCCTCACGAACAAGGAGCTCCGGCTCATGGAGCTCGCGCGCGCCCTTGCTGGACGCCCGCGTCTCCTGCTGATGGACGAGCCGCTCGCCGGACTCGGAGCGGTGGAGGTCGAGGATATGATCGCGGTGATTCGATCGATCTCCGCGAGCGGCGTCACCGTCGTGATCATCGAGCACACCATGCGCGCGATGATGCGGCTCGCCGGGCGGCTGGTGGTGCTGGATCATGGCCGCATCCTTGCGTCCGGCCATCCCCGCGATGTCACGAACGATCGCAGCGTCGTGGAGGCGTATCTCGGCACCAAATGGGCGGCCATCCGTGCTTGAGATCGACGCGCTCTCGGTGAGCTACGGCGGCCTCCAAGCGCTCTCGGAGGTGTCACTCGACGTACGCGAGGGACAATACGTCGCGATCGTGGGTCCCAACGGCGCCGGCAAGACCACGCTCTTCAAGGCAATCTCGGGCGCCGTCGCACCCATCGGCGGCGCGATCCGCTATGAGGAGCGCGACCTGTTGGCGATCGCCCCGTCCGAGCGCGCGCATCTCGGCATCGCCCATGTGCCCGAGGGCCGCCAGGTCTTCAATTCCATGAGCGTGCTCGAGAACCTGGAGATCGGCGCCTATCCCGCGGCGGGCCAGCGGCACTGGCGGCGCAACTTGGATCGGATCTTCGCGCTCTTCCCCGTCCTCGCCGAGCGGCGCGATCAGCTCGCCGGCACGCTTTCCGGCGGCGAGCAACAGATGCTCGCGATCGGCCGCGGCATCGCGTCCTCACCGCGCCTCCTGATGCTGGACGAGCCCTCCATGGGCTTGGCGCCCACGGTGGCGGACCTGATCTTCGAGCGGATAGGCGAGCTGCACCGCGAGGACGGATTGACGATCCTCCTGGTGGAGCAGCGCGTCGCCGAGGCGGTACAATCCTGCGACTTCGGCTATGTTCTGGAGGCCGGGCGCGTCGTGCTCCAGGGCTCGCACCAGATCCTGCTCGCGGACGACCGGATCAGGACCATCTATCTCGGCATGTAACAAAGACACGCTTTGGGAGGGTCACAATGCCTCTGAGAAATCTGCAAGTCTCGTGCTTGACCGGGCTCGCTCTTGCCGCGATCGCCATCGCTCCGGCTTTCGCGCAACAGAGCGAGGTGAAGATCGCGCTCATCGCACCGCTCTCGGGTCCGTGGGCACGTCAGGGCGACCTCGTGAAGAAGGGCGCCGAAATGGCGGTCGACGACATCAACAACGCCGGCGGCATCAAGTCGCTGGGCGGCGCCAAACTCAAGCTGGTCGTCGCCGATACCGGCGACACGCCCGAGAAGGCCAAGAACGCCGCGCAGCGTCTGCTCTCGCAGGAGCCCGATCTGGTGGCGGGCGAGGGCTCCTGGCTGAGCTCCTTCACGCTCGCGGTGACCGAGGTGACCGAGCGCGCGGAGCTGCCGTGGTTCACGCTCTCCTATTCTGACCAGATCACCAACCGCGGCTTCCACTACGTGTTCCAGACCTCTGCGACCGGCGAAAAGCAGACCGAGCTGATGCTGCCGACGATCGTGGAGCTGGCAAAGAGCGCAACGGGCAAGACTCCCGCGACAGTGGCGATCGTCAGCGACAACACCGCCGCACCCGTGAGCATCACGAAGCCCATGCGCGACGGCGGGCTCGCCAAGTACGGCATCAAGCTCATGGCCGACGAGGTCTATACGCCGCCGCTCTCCGACGCCACCCCGATCATCGCCAAGGTCCGCGCCGCGCGGCCCGACTTCGTCTTCGTGATCTCGACCAGCGTGCCCGACGATTCGATCTTGCTCCAGAAGCTCGCGGAGATGGGCATCGGGGCGAGCAAGCTGCCCGCCATCGGCAACGGCTCCCACATGGTGACGCCGGAGCTCCTGAAGATCGCCGGCGCCGAGGCGACGGAAGATACGCTGGTCACCATCGCCAATTGGCCGCTCAAGGGCTCGGAAGAGCTGGTCGAGCGCTTCAAGAAGCGCACCGGCGAGCCCTGGATGACGCAGGACAGCCTCTGCGACTACGGGCACATCTGGATCATCAAGGAAGCGCTCGAGAAGGCCGGCGTGGCCGACCGCCACAAGGTCGCGGACGCCGTCCGCGCCATGGATACGACAACGGGCGCTGCCCGGTACTTCGCCGGCAATCACGTCAAGTTCGACGAGAAGGGCCGCCGCGTCGACGCTCCGCTGGTGATCGTGCAGTGGCAGAATGGCGTGCCGGTCACGATCTTCCCGACGGAATCCGCGGTCGCTAAGGCGATCTGGGTTGCGAAGTAGGTCGCCATGATCGTGGAGCAGCGCGTCTATCTCGTGAAGCTCGGAAAGATCCCGGACTTCCTGGAGGCGGTCGAGACGCTGGGTCTCCCGGTGATGCGCGAGACGCTCGGCGGCCTCATCGGCTATTTCGTGACCGAGGTGGGGCCGCTCAACGAGGTGGTGCATCTCTGGGCCTACGAGAGCATGGAGGACCGCGCAGAGCGGCGCGAGGCCTGCGCCGCGCACCCCGGTTGGGCTAAGTTCCTCGCCACGGTACGGCCGCTGTTCGAGCACATGGAGACGCGCGTGATGACGCCAGCACCCTTCACGCCCATCGCGCTCGAGCAGATCCGTGCGCTGAACCGTCAGGCGACTGCCTAGCCTGTCCTCAAATCGGAGACAGCCCATGCCCGAGCATCTCGGCTTTATCGGTGTCGGCAGGATGGGCGAACCCATGGCCGGCCGCCTCGTCGATGCCGGCTATCGGCTCACGATCTTCGATACCAATTCCGAGGCGACGAAGCCGCTGGCTGCGCGCGGTGCGGCGGTGGCGCCTTCGGCGCGGGATCTCGCCGCGGCGGTGGAGACTGTGCTGGTGAGTTTGCCCACGCCCGACATCGTGCGCGCGGTGGCGCTGGGCGAAAACGGCATCGGCGCGGGCAATCGGGTCAAGACCTTCATCGATCTCTCTACAACCGGCCCGCGCACCGCCGCCGAGATCGCGGAGGGGCTGGGCGCGCGCGGCATCGCCGCCGTCGATTCGCCGGTGAGCGGCGGCGTCGCCGGCGCCCAGAAAGGAACCTTGGCGGTGATGGCAGCCTGCCCGCATCCGCTCTTCGAGCGGCTGGAGCCGATCCTCCGGGTGTTCGGCAAGGTCTTCTACATCGGAGCGCGCCCGGGCATGGGCCAGACGATGAAGCTCGCGAACAACCTGCTCTCGGCTACCGCGATGGCGATCTCCTGCGAGGCGATCGTCATGGGCGTCAAGGCGGGCCTCGATCCGCAAGTCATGGTCGACGTCATCAACGCCGGTAGCGGACGCAACACCGCCACCGAGGACAAATTCCCGAAGGCGATCCTGCCGCGCAGCTTCGACTATGGCTTCGCCACGGGCCTCATGTACAAGGACGTGCGGCTGTGCCTGGAGGAGGCCGAGGCGTTGCAGGTGCCGATGTGGGTCGGCAGCGCCGTGCGCCAGCTCTGGCAATTCGCCAATGCCGCGAACGGCCCTGCCAGCGACTTCACCACCATTATCCGCTGCATCGAGGACTGGGCCGGCGTCGAGGTGAAGCGCGGCAATTGAGATCAGCGGGAGCGAGGAGATCCGGATGTCCGACCCGGTTCCCTGCGAGGTCTACGCCGTCCGCTACGCCCACCACGACCGCCTCGCGAGCGAGAATTGGGCGGCGACCCGCACATCACGGTCGCGATCCACATCAGGCTGTTCACCCAACTTGGTTTCGACACCCCGTCGCAATCACATCATATCGTGACCACCAAAACCCAATTCAGTAGCCATTCAGACGGCGCTCCTTAAATGCTCGCAGAAATTGATGGCCCTCAGGTACCCAATCGTCAGGGAACTGATCCACTGACGATACAAGAGTTGATGCTCTACTATCGGGTGCCGGGCCTCAGCATCGCGGTGATCCATGACTTCGCGATTGACTGGGCAAATTCCTGGGGAGTGGCAGACGCCGAGACCGGAGCGCCTGCCACGAACGAGACGCTTTATCAGGCTGCATCGATCAGCAAGCCGGTCGCCGCCATGGCGTCGCTCAAGGCCGTCGACGGCGGAATGTTCGGCCTCGACCAGGACATCAACACCATTTTGACATCGTGGCGATTGCCGGACTCGCCGTTTAGCGGTGGTCCGCCCGTGACCCCGCGAACACTCTTGAGCCATACCTCTGGTACCGGCGACGGCTTCGGGTTCCCCGGCTACGACCCCGGAACTCCGCTGCCAACAGTGCCGCAGATACTCGACGGCCAGCCGCCCTCGAATGTCGGTCCAGTGCGATTGGTTCGACCGCCCCTCGCTGCTGCCCATTATTCCGGTGGTGGCACCTTGATCCAGCAATTGGCTCTCACCGATGCGGTCGGGATGCCGTTCACCGACATTGTGCGCGACTGGATACTCGGTCCTCTTGGCATGACCAGCAGCACTTTCGAATATCCTTTGCCGCCGGACCTTGAGCGGCTGACCGCGCGTGGCCATGACGCCTCAGGCAAAGGCGCGGGCCGTCCCCGCTGGCATGTCTATCCCGAGCAGGCTGCTGCTGCGCTATGGACCACACCCACCGACCTCGCAAAATTCATGATCGAGGTCCAAAGGACGCTTGCCGGGCGATCGACGGCGGTGCTCACTCGGTCGGCAATGCAGGAGATGGTTACGCCCGTGGGTGTCGGTTCCTATGCCGTGGACTTTTCGATCGTGCGGAAGGGTGAAGGCTGGTACTTCGAGCATGGCGGCAGAAATTGGGGATTCCAGTGCTTGGCAACGGCACATCGTGCCAGGGGCTATGGTGTGGTCGCCATGACCAACGGTGACAATGGGCTGCCGCTGCTGCAGGTGGTCGTTGACCGGATAGCAGGAGCCTATGGCTGGGACATGCTCGACAAACCGCTCCTACGCTAGCCTCATCCTTCACCACCATCATCCGCTGCATCGGGGATTTTGCCAGCGTCGAGGTGGAGCGCAGCAACTGAATATACAAGAGCGAGGAGGTTCCGAATGTCCGACCCGGTTCCCTACGAGGTCTACGCCGTCCGCTACGCCCACCACGACCGCCTCGCGAGCGAGAATTTTCTGGGTGGCGACCCGCACAACGGTCCCATGCCCCTCGACTACTTCGTCTGGGCGATGGTCGGTCCGAAGAAGACCTACGTGCTCGATACCGGCTTCGATGCCGCCACCGGCAAGAAGCGCGGCCGCCAGCACCTGCGCTCGCCCGGCGACGGCCTGAAGATGATCGGCGTTAGCGCTGCCGAGATCGAGGACGTCATCGTCTCCCACATGCACTACGACCACGTCGGCAATCACGATCTCTTCCCGAACGCGCGCCACCACATCCAGGACAAGGAGATGGCGTATTGCACGGGGCGCTCGATGTGCCACGGCCGGATCCGGCATTCCTTCGAGGCGGAGGACGTCTCGGCGATGGTGCGGCGCCTGTTCGCGGGGCGCGTTCAATTCCACGACGGCAACGACGAGATCGCGCCGGGCCTGAGCGTGCACCTGATCGGCGGCCATACCATGGGGCTGCAATGTCTGCGCGTCTTCACCCGGCGCGGCTGGGTGGTGCTCGCGGCGGACGCCATGCACCTCTACGCCAACATGGAAGAGGGCCGTCCTTTCCCAGTGATCTACAACCTCCCGGACATGTTCGAGGGTTACGCGACGCTGAAGCGGCTCGCGAGCTCGCCCGCGCACGTGGTACCCGGCCACGATCCCCTGGTGATGAAGCGCTATCCCGCGCCTCGGCCCGACCTCGAAGGCATCGTGATGCGCCTCGACGTCGAGCCCAGAGAATAGAGTCTACGGCACGAGGATGTTGCTGCCCGTGGTGCGCCGCCCCTGCAGATCGGCGTGGGCGCGCGCGGCCTCGGCGAGGGGATAAGCACGGCTCGGCGGCAGCTTCAGGATGCCGGAGCTGACTGCGGAAAACAGCTCCGCGGCGCGCGAGAGCAATTCGCGGCGGTCGGTCGTGTGGGTCACGAAGGCGGGGCTCGTCACAAAGAGCGAGCCCAGCGTGTTCAGGCGGAAGAGGTCGAGCGGCGGTATGGCGCCCGAGGGCGTGCCGAAGGAGACGAGCAAGCCGCGCGGCGCGAGGCACCGCAGTGAGCGCTCAAAGGTGTCCTTGCCCACGGCGTCATAGACGACGGGAACGCCCTTCCCTCCGGTGAGGCTCCTGACCTCCACTGCGAAATCCCCGCGACTGTAGACGATAACGTGGTGGCAGCCGTGCGCCTGCGCGATCGCTGCCTTCTCGTCGCTGCCGACCGTGCCGATGACGGTGGCGCCGAGATGCCGAGCCCACTGGCAGAGGAGCAAACCGACGCCGCCGGCGGCGGCATGAACGAGGATCGTTTCACCGGGCCGCACCACATAAGTCGTGAAGAGCAGGTAGTGCGCGGTGAGGCCCTTGGTCGCGATCGCCGCGGCGGTCTCATCGGAGATCGCCGGCGGCAACGGTATGAGCCGATCGGCCGGCATCAGGCGCTGGTCGGCATAGGCGCCGATGGGCGCCGAGGAATAGGCGACGCGATCGCCGACCGCGACCTCGCAGACCTTGGCCCCGGTCGCCTCGACGACGCCCGCGGCTTCGAGCCCGATTGGAGACGGATACTGTGGCAGGGGATACCGCCCGGTGCGGTGCTGGATGTCGATATAATTGAGGCCGATCGCGCTCTGTCGCAGCAGCACCTCCCGCGGTTCCGGCGCGGTGACCTCGTAGCTCTCGTACCGAAGGACCTCGGGTCCGCCGGGACCCGTCATCACGACGCGATGGGCGTGCATGTCACGTCGTCTTGGTCTTGCCGCCGTCCATGTCGATGATAGAGCCGTGCAGGAAGCCGCCGCGCGGACCCACGACGAAGCTCACGAGGCCGGCGATGTCCGCGGGCTCGCCGAAGCGGGCCACGCGATCCGCGGCCACCATGCGGCGCTCGGCTTCGGCGGCGTCGACGCCGTAGCGCTCGGCAGCGGCTTTCACGCGCCGCGCGAGCCGGTCGGTCCGGACATCGCCGGGGTTGATGGTGTTGACGCGGATGCCGTCGACGACGGCGCGATCGGCCAGCGCTTTCGTGAGCGAGAGCAGCGCCGCGTTGACGGAGCCGCCGATGGTGAATTCGGCCCCGGGCGTGCGGCCCCCGACCCCGGAGATGATCACCACCGATCCCCGGCTCTTCTTGAGCTCCGGCCAAGCCGCGCGGATCAACCTCACATGCGCGAAGAATTTTAGAGCGAAGCCGTCCTGCCAGTCGGCGTCGCTGAGCTCAAGGAAGTCGCCGCGCTTGGTGGCGCCCGCGTTGGCAACGATGACGTCAATCCGCCCGAAGCGCGAGAGGGTGGCGGCCGCCAGCGCCGCGGGTGCCTCGGGCTCGCGGAGATCCGCGACATGGATCGCGGCGCGTTCGCCGATCTCCGCGGCGCGCGCCCGAAGCGCTTCGGCGCTGCGCGCCGCCAGCATCACGCTGGCGCCCTCGCGCGCAAGCTCTTCGGCGGTCCCCGCGCCAATGCCCCGGCTCGCGCCCGTGACGATCGCGACCTTGCCTTCGAGACTCCGCGCCATGCCATGCTCCCTGTAACGTAGCGGACGTCTCACTATAGCTCCGGCCCAAACTTGCCGCACAGGCCCTGCTTGCGAGCCGGTGCAGCCAGCGGGTAGCCTTGCACCGCCGCTGCGCGGAAACGAACGGAGCCACCAAGAATGACCCGCGAGAGCGCGACCGAAATCCTGCTCGATGGGCTGACCTTTCCGGAAGCTCCTCGCTGGCGCGACGGCAAGCTCTGGTTCTCGGATTTCTATAGCCATCGCGTGATCCGCCTTGGCCTCGATGGCCGCGCCGAGACCGCGGCCGAGGTTCCGCAGCGGCCATCGGGCCTCGGCTGGACCCCGGATGGCGCGCTGCTGATCGTCTCCATGCTCGATCGCTGCGTGATGCGGATTGACGGTAGCGCGCTCCACGTCTTCGCCGATCTGTCGGCACTGGCGACGGGGCCGTGCAACGACATGGTCGTGGACGGTGCCGGTCGCGCCTATGTCGGCAATTTCGGTTTCGACCGTCATGGCGGCGAGCCCGAGCGCACGACCTGCATCGCGCGCGTGGACCCCGATGGCACGATCATGCGTGCCGCCGACGATCTCTTCTTTCCGAACGGGATGGTGATCACGCCGGACGCCAAGTGCCTCGTCGTCGGCGAGACGCTTGCGAAAAGGCTCACCGCTTTCGACATCGCCGTCGGCGGGGCGCTCGCCAATCGCCGCGTGTTCGCTGAGTTCGAGGACGGCTATCCCGACGGCATTTGCCTCGACGCCGAGGGCGCGATCTGGGTCGCCGATGCCCGCGGCAATCGCGTGATCCGCGTCTTCGAGGGCGGCCGGGTGGATCGCACGATCTCCACCGGCGCGCAAGGCGCCTATGCCTGCATGCTCGGCGGCACGGATCGCCGGACCCTCTTCATCTGCACCAGCTCCGGCAGCGGCCCCGCCATGGCGAGCAAGCGAGACGGTCGGATCGAATTCGTCCGCGTCGCTGTGCCCGGTGCTGGACTGCCATGAGGTGATCCCATGAGCGACGCCGCGAAACCCCAGGACGATCCCGGCCTTGACGGGAAGGTGGCAATCGTCACCGGCGGTGGCGCCGCGGGCGACGGCATCGGCAACGGCCGCGCGGCTGCGATCCTATTGGCACGCGCCGGCACGCGCGTCCTCGTGGTGGATCGCGAGATCGAGCTCGCCGAGCGCACGGTCGCGATGATCGCCGAGGAGGGTGGTGACGCCGCCGCGTTCGCGGCTGACATCTCCGAGGAGGCCCAAGCCGAGGCGATGGTGGCCGCCGCCGTCGGGCACTTCGGGCGGCTCGATTTCCTCGACAACAACGTCGGCATCGACGCGCGCGGCAGCGTGCTCGAGACTGATCCGCCGGAATGGCGTCGGATCATGCAGATCAACGTCGAGACCATGTATCTGGCCTCGCGCCATGCAATCCCCGCGATGAACCGGACCGCGGGCGGCGGCGCCATCGTCAACATCTCTTCGATCTCGGCGCTGCGTCCACGCGGACTCACCGCCTACACCACGTCCAAGGGCGCGGTGATCGCGCTCACGCGCGCGATGGCGGTCGACCATGGCAAGGACGGGATTCGCGTCAACTGCGTGGCGCCCGGCCCGATGTATACGCCCATGGTCTATGCGAGCGGCATGAGCGTGGCGGCGCGCGACCAGCGGCGCCGCGCCTCCGTGCTCGGTCTCGAGGGCACCGGCTGGGACGTGGGCCACGCCGTGCGCTTCTTGCTGTCGAGCCACGCTCGGTACATCACCGGCCAAACCCTGGTGGTGGACGGGGGTGCCACGCTCGTCGGTCCCGCCCGCGCGCCCGATCCGCACTGAGCACACAACGTCAGGAACCCGCCATGGCGCGCGTACCCTATCTCCAAAAATCCGATCTCGCCGCCGCGGACCAGGACCTGCTCGTGCGTGATATCACGCTGCACCGGGCTCTCGCGCACAGTCCCAAGGGCGCCCGCGCCTTCCTCGGCCTCGGCAAATTTATCCGCCACGAGAGCCGGTTGGATCCGCGGCTCCGTGAGTTGGCGATCCTCCAGGTGGGTTATCTCGCGCGTTCGCCCTACGAATACTCCCACCACATCAAGATCGGCCGCGAGTTCGACGTCACCGACGCGGACATCCGCGGGATGATCGACGAGACCGAGGGCCGGCCGAGCGGCCTCGATGCGCTCGCGAAGCTCGTGCTCAAAGCCGCGCGAGAGATGACCACCGGCCTCGCCGTCTCCGACGCGACTTTCGAGACGCTCCGTAAGCATTTCGATCATGGGCGCCTGGTCGATCTCGTGATGACGATCGCCTTCTATTGCGGCGTGGTGCGCTTGCTGGCCACTCTGCAGATCGACGTCGAGGACGAATATCGCCGGTATCTCGACGAGTTTCCCCTGCCGGCACCGCCTTAGCTTCGGCCATAATTATCCAAGCAAACGCTTGCCAAATAGGCGCGCCGCACTATTCTCCGAGGATGAGCTTGGAGAAGAGCCGTCGTTTATCGCCGACCGCCGATCGGCTTCTGGGCCTCATCAAGCGGCGGGGGCCGCAGCGGGCCGGCGATTTGGGGAGGGCGCTGGGCGTCACCGCGGAGGCCGCGCGGCAGCAGTTGGTTCAGCTTGCGGAGGCGGGATTGGTGGCGCCGGAATCCCAGAAGCGCGGTGTGGGGCGACCGTTCCGGCTCTGGAGCCTCACCGCCGCGGGACACGCGCGCTTCCCCGACACTCATGCCGAGCTCACCGTGCAGCTCATTGATGCGATCCGAAACGAGTTCGGCGATGGCGCATTGGATCGGCTCATCGAGAGCCGTCAGGACGACATCCGGCGTGCCTATCGCTTGGCTCTCGAGGGTGCGCGAACGCTCGGGGCGCGCGTCGCAAGGTTGGCGGAAATCCGCGCCCGCGAGGGCTACATGGCGGAGTGGCGCAAGGACGGCGACGATTTCCTATTGCTGGAGCACCATTGCCCGATTTGCACGGCGGCAACGGCGTGCCAGGGGTTCTGCCGCTCCGAGTTGGATATTTTTCGCGACGCGCTGGGACGGGATGCCGTGGTCGAGCGGGTCGAGCATCTCCTCGCCGGTGCTCGGCGCTGCGCCTATCGCATCAGGCGCGCGGCGTCGCCCAAGAGGCGGGGATCGCCGAAGGAGGTGAACCGTGGCCTGGATCGACGCGCTCTCGGCGGCTGAGCTCGAGGCAAAAGGCAAGGCGGTTGTCCGGCACGAGGGCCGGCAGTTCCTGGTCCTGCGCACGGCGAGCGGCGTCTTCGCCTGCACGAACCGCTGTCCGCACGAAGGGTATCCGCTCAGCGAGGGGGTGGTGAGCGACGGCCACGTGCTCACCTGCAATTGGCACAATTGGAAGTTCGATCTCGCCTCCGGTGAGACACTCGTCGGCGGCGACCGGCTCCCGCAGTGTCCCGTGCAGGTCCGGGATGGGCGGGTGCTGCTCGACATTGCGCCTCCCGATCCCGCGGAGCGCCGGCGAGAGGTGCTCGCGGCCCTGCCGAAGGCGCTCGAGGACGTCGACCAGCAGCGGCTCGTGCGGGAGGTTGCGAGATTGGCGCAGATCGGCGCGGATCCCGTGGACGCGGTCCGCTGCGCCGTGAATTGGGCGGCGGATCGGTTTGAATTCGGCACGACTCACGCGATCGCGGGTGCACCGGGCTGGCTTTCGCTTTACGACCGCGCGGCGACCGGCGAGGCCGAGAAGCTGGCGGCGCTCGGCGAGATCCTCGGCCATTTCGCGGACGACGTGCGCGGGCTCCAGCGATTTCCGTTCGCGGCCGGCCGCGCGCCTTGGAACGAAGCCCGGTTCCTCGCGGCGATCGAGGCCGAGGACGAGACGACTGCGGCCGCGATTCTCCGGGGCGGGCTCGCCGAGGGCTTATCGCCGCGCGATCTGCTGCCGACGCTGGTCGTGGCCGCGTTGGCGCACTACGCCGACTTCGGCCATTCGCTGATCTACGCCGTGAAGACCGTCGAGCTGGCGCATCGGCTGGGAGCGGAGTGCGCGGAACCCTTGCTGTTATTGCTCCTGCGCAGCCTGATCTACGCCGCGCGAGAGGACCGGTTGCCGGAATTTCGCGACTACGCCGTCCTCCATCGAGCTTGGGGACGGGCGCCGTCCGGCGAAGCCGCGCCTCTCGATGCCGATGCGCTGCGCGGCAAGTCCGCGAAATCCGCGATGTCCGTGGTGGCTGCCTGGAGCGCCCACTACGCGCCCGAGGCCATATTTGCTGTCCTCGTCGAAGCCGCGGCCTGGATCCTGCTGCACGTGGACGACCGCGTGCTGACCCGGATCGACGCGCCCCTCGCCGACAATGTCGGCTGGCTCGACTTCACCCACGCCCTTACGTTCGCGGATGCCGCGCGGACTGCGACAGAGGTGCGGCGGGACCTGTGGCCCAACGCGCTGTTGCAGCTTGCTTGCTTCATCGGCCGCAACAGCGGATACGTTGATCCCGAGCTGGATGTCCGATCCTATGCCGTCAGCGATTGCCGGGAGTTCTTGGCACTGCGGACCGCCGGGCTGTTCGATCACGGCCGCGAGCGATTCATCATCTCGGTCCACCTGATCAAGACGCTGCTCGCCGGTGAGGCACTGATGGCGGCGCTGCCGGACAAGGCCCTGGCCATCGCCGCGGCCCTCAACCGGTTCCTCGACGCACCCATGAAAGGCCGGCACGTCCTCCGCACGGCACGGCAAATGCGGGACTTGGTCGCGCAAGAGTGACGCGGGCGGCGCGCTCGCCCATTAAGCTCTCCAGATCCGGCCTTGGGAATGCGGGGCGCCATGCCGCCGTTATCCCCGTGGCTTTAAATCCAGGAGGAGCTATGCCCATGCGTTCACTCTCCGCCTCGCTGATGATTGCCGCCGTGAGCCTCTGGCCCAGCGTAGGATCGGCGGCTCCGCCCGCGGTGCCGAGCTCGTCGCCAACCGACAGCTCGGTGCTGCTGGTGCAGGGCGGGCCACCTCAGGGGTGGTGGGAGCAGGAGGGTCGGCCCGACGACCTGCGCGACCGCTACTCGCACTTGCCGCCGCGGGAGCGTTACCACTACGACCAGCTGGAGCAGCAGATCCGTGATCTGCAGGCTCGCCAAGAGCAGCTCCGACGGGAGCAGCGGCGCATCCTGCACTGGGGCGGCTAACCTCAGCCGTCAGCCGGCGCGGCGCTGGGGGGCCCGTGCGCGAGCCTCGGCAGTCTGAGCGCGTGCGGAATTTGAGTCGACCGGCGGGTAGTACTGCGGCGCTTCCCGCCGTTCGGACATACCGCAGTCCCGGATGACTCGCACGCGCCTATGACGCGTGGCGCCAGCGGCGATCGCCAGCGGCTTCCGCCGCTCCGCGGCCGCCGCGTTCTTCCAGGCAGCGCGGCGCGCGCCTTATAGCGCGGTTCTTTGTGCTCGCGAGCCGGCTCCGGGTAGCGCTCGCTGTTTTTTTCCGACGGTCCCACGAGATTTTCGACCCAACCCCCGGGACCCAGGCTCGGGCGATCACTCCCCCCAGGTCAGGAAGAGGCCGAGATCGCCGGGAAAGCCGCCGGGGAAATCGAGGACGCGAGCCGCGAGCCGGAAGTCGAGCGGCTTCAGGTCGCGCTGCCAGCGCAGATAGAACTCGGCGGCCTCGCCGCGCAACGTGCTCGGCCAGTCAGGCTCCGGTGCATTGACTGCGCGCCCGCCATCGCTGCAGAGATCGCTGGGGAAGCGGAGCAGCATGAACTCCTTCTCGCCGCGCTCGGCCGCGGACCGCATCCGCCGCAATGTGTCTTGCCAGATCTCATCCGTGACGTGGTGGTCGATGAGAGTCTTCACGATATTCATTCGAAATTCCTCGGCCGCCTTCCGCGCCGCCTTTTGGCGTGTGGCCGCCTCTTGCTTGGCCTGCTCCACCATCTGTCGAAATTCCCGGACGGTGAAAGCGTGGTCGGCCGGCGGCTCGGTCTGGGGAGTGGGCGAAGGGTGCGAAGCGACCTTCCCGGCGGTGCGATGCAATGCCGGGCGGTGATGGGGAGCCGCGGGCCTTGCGGGCTCGGCACCCAACGCCCGAACCAGGTCGGCGCGGCTCACGATCCCGACGATCCGGCCGTCCTCGACCACGGGTACCCGCTTGATGCGGTAGGTCGCAAGAAGGCGCGCGACGTCCGCGACGTCCGTCGACCCGCCGACCGTGATGATTGGCGCGGACATGATGTCGCGCGCGGTGCGCCCCTCGGGCGCCAGCATCTCCATGAACTCGGCGATCATCGCCTCGCCCTCGGCAAGGAGCGTCAACCACCAATCGCGGCGCATCACGCGATCCGCCTCGTCGCGCGTGACAAGGTCGCCCTCGCTCACCATGCCGAGCGGGGCACCGGTACCGTCGACCACCGGTACGCCGCTGATCCGATTGTCGGCCAGGATCCTGGCGATATCGCGCGCGGACGTATCGGGGCCGACCGATATCACCTGCGTGGTCATCAGGCCCCGGGCACTCGATGGTTTCGTGTCGATCTGCATGTTAGAACCCCGACTTCATCCAATAATGCTGAATCCGCCGTCGACATGGGTGGTGCCGCCGGTGAGCATCCGGCCGGCTTCGGTCGCGAGGACCGCAGTGGTCATGCCGACATCCTCGATGCCGACCAGTTGATGCATCGGCGCGCGCCTAGCCGCTCTCGCGAGGATCTCGTCGAAGTGCTTGATGCCGGATGCGGCCCGAGTTTTCAGGGGACCCGGCGAGATGGCATGCACGCGAATGCCCTTTGGTCCGAGCTCCGCGGCGAGGTAGCGCGTCGCGCTTTCGAGCGCCGCCTTGACCGGTCCCATGACGTTGTAGTGATCGATCACCTTCTGCGCGCCGTAATAGCTCATCGTGAAGAGCGTGCCGCCGTTCGGCATCAGCGGCTCCGCCAGTCGGCACATCCGGATGAACGAATGGCACGATATCGCCATGGCCGTGAGGAAACCCTCGCACGAGCAATCCGTGAGCCGACCGTGCAGATCCTTCATCGGGGCATAGGCGATCGAGTGCAGGGCGAAATCCAAGCCTCCCCATTGCCGCGTGATCTCGTCGAAGACGGCCTCGAGCTGGCCTTCGACCTGTACGTCGCACGGCATGAAGATGGGGGCGCCGAGGTCCTGCGCGAGCGGCTCGACGAAACGCTTCGCCTTGTCGTTCAGATACGTGACGGCGAGATCTGCGCCGAGGGTTCGAAATGCCCGGGCGCAGCCATGCGCGATCGATTGATCGTTCGCGATGCCGATGACGAGCCCCTTCTTTCCGGCAAGGTTGAGGACGGGAAGGTCAAGCATTGGCGAGCTCCTTGTCGAGGGCATGATGCCGCTGCGGTCCGTCGCTTAGCGCCGCGATCGTGTGCCGTGCGATCATCTGCTCCTCGTCAGTGGGAATGACCCACGCGGCCGTACGGCTCGCGCGGGCGGATATGCGGCCGTTGCCTTTGGCATTGGCGTCGTCGTCGAGCTCGACGCCGAGCCAGCGGCAACCGTGCGAGATGCGCTCGCGTATGAGCGCCGAGTGCTCGCCGATGCCGCCGGTGAACACGATGCCGTCGCAGCCGCCCATGCAGGCCGCCATGGCGCCGATCTCGCGCACGCATCGGTAGACGAAGAGATCGACGGCCTGAGCGGCTTCTGTATGCTCCGAGGCAAGCAGATCGCGCATGTCGCTGCTGATGCCACCGGAGACGCCGAGCAAACCCGATTGGTGATAGAGCAGGCTTTGCAGGGCATCGAAGTCCAAGCCGCGCGCCATCAGGAAAAGAAGCACGCCACCGTCGATACTGCCGCAGCGGGTACCCATCGGCAGGCCGTCGAGCGCGGTGAAGCCCATGGTGCTGTCGACGCTCATGCCGCCGCGCATCGCGCACAGGCTCGCGCCGTTTCCGAGATGCGCGACCACGACGCGGCCCTCATGCAATTCGGGTGCTCGTTCGGCGAGCGCGCGGGATATGAATTCGTACGACAGCCCGTGGAATCCGTACCGACGGACGCCCTCGTCGTACAAAGCGCGGGGCAAGGCGAAACGCATGGCGGTATCGGCACGGCCGGCGTGGAACGCGGTGTCGAAGCAGGCGACCTGCGGCAGCCGCGGATGAGCGCGGCCGAGCCAGCGAATGGCGGCAAGATTGTGCGGCTGATGCAGCGGCGCGAGCGGCGTTAGGCTCTCGAGGGTCCGCATGACCTCGGCATCGACCATGGTCGGGGCGGTGAACTCGCTGCCGCCGTGCACCACGCGATGCCCGGCGGCGACCAGCCGATGCCCGCCGATCTGGGACTCGATCCAAGTCACGAGCTCTTTCAGGAGCACCTCTTCATTGGGGCCATCCGCGCGGCCCCAGTTCCGGTCCACCAGCGTCTCGCCTTCGGCGCTCTTCGCCAGGAAGCGCGGAGCGGTGCCGATTCCCGTGATCGTGCCCTTGAGCGCCGCGGCGAGGGCGCCCGAGGTGCCGGCGACGAACACCACGAACTTGATGCTCGACGATCCCGCGTTGATGACGAGAATGGCGTCGCCCACGTCAGTCCGCTCCGGGGGTGCTGCGGCCCCGCGCGACCAGCGCCGCGGTGACGCAGGATGCGAGGCGCGAGCGAACGCTGTCGGCTCGGCTGGTCAGGTTGATCGGTAGCCGCGCGCCCAGCACGACGCCTGCGCCATCGGCACCGGCCAGGAAGCTCAATTGCTTCGCCAACATGTTGCCGGCCTCGAGATTCGGCACGATGAGGACGTCGGGATCACCGGCAACCGGAGATGCGATGCCCTTCGTCTTGGCGGCAGCGGCGCTGATCGCGTTATCGAAAGCCAACGGCCCCTCGAGGATGCCTCCGCGGATCTGCCCGCGATCCGCCATCTTGCAGAGCACCGCGGCGTCGAGCGTGCCGGGGATCTTCGAGGTCGGCGTCTCGACCGCGGATAGGATCGCGACCTTCGGCGTCGCGACACCGAGGCACTGCGCGAGGTCGATCGCGTTCTGCACGATGTCGACTTTGTCCTCGAGCGTCGGCGTGATGTTGATTGCGGCGTCGGATACGATGAGCGGCTTCGGATAGGAGGGGATGAACATCACGTAGGCATGGCTGATCCGGCGCGCCGTGCGCAGGCCGTTCTCGCTCCGCATCACTTCATGCATGAGCTCGTCGGTATGTAAGCTGCCCTTCATGATCGCTTGAACGCGACCCTCTCGGGCAAGTGCGACGCCGGCTTCGGCGGCGGCATGCGAGTGCGCGGCGTTGACGATGGGAATATTCGCGATATCGAAACCCTGCGCCGTCGCGATGCCGCGGATCTTGGTCTCGGGCCCGACCAGAATCGGGGCGATGTAACCGGCTCGCGCGGCGTCGATCGCGCCCTGCAGGCTGTCATTGTCGCAGGGATGTACGACTGCTGTCGGAATCGCCGGCGAGCCCGCATAGCTCCGCATCAGCGTGTCGTAGGCATCATGACGGCGCAGCTGCACGTCGGGGAGCTGCATCCGGTTGCGGCGCACCTTCATGGTGGGACACAGCACCTCCGCGACCCCGGTGATCACGCTCTTGCCGTTCTGGTTCGTGCAGAGGCAATCCATGATGATGCGGTTCTTGTCAGCGAACTTCTCGCGCACCGTGACTGATGCGGTGATGGTGTCGCCCGGTTTCACTGGCTTGAGGAATCGCAGGTCTTGGCCGAGATAGATCGTGCCGGGGCCGGGCATCAGCGTACCGAGCAGCGTTGAGAACAAGGAGGCACCCAGCATGCCGTGGGCGATCCGTCCGTGAAACATGCTGCCGTCGGCATATTCCTTGTCGAGGTGCGCGGGATTCACGTCGCCCGAGACATTGGCGAAGAGCTCGATGTCGGCGTGATGGATCGTGCGCGTGAGCCGCGCGGTATCGCCCACCTTGAGCTCGTCGAAGGTGAAATTCCCGATGATTCCGAGCGTGGGCGTGTCATTCTCGATCACAAGGGGCTTGCGTTCCAACGTGTCCATGACGAGGTGTCCGTCTTTCAAAAAAAGCGCCTATGATTCAGCGTTCGAGAATGTAGGTGCCGGGCGCATCGCAAAGCGCCTCGCCGGGCACCGGCGGCGCGACCTGCTCGCTCGAGCGCTCCGCGAGCCAGCGCTGCCAATCGAACCACCAAGATCCCTCGTGATGTGGCGCAAGCGATGACCAGCTGTCGGGGTCGACGTAGCGGCCATCGGCCGCCTTCGTCAGCATCTGGTAGGTCCGCCCGCGGTGTCCGGGCTCGCTGACGACACCGGCGTTGTGCCCGCTGCTCGCCAGAACGAAGGTGACGTCGGATCGGGTCAGAAGGTTGACCTTGAAGACCGAGTGCCACGGCGCGACGTGATCGTGGGAGGTGCCCAGCGCGAAGATCGGCACGCGGATGTCGCAGAGCGCGACCGGCCGGCCATCGACCACGAAGTGCCCCTGGGAGAGCTCGTTGCGCAGAAAGAGGCTGTGGAGGTACTCGGTGTGCATGCGATAAGGCATGCGCGTCTGGTCGGCGTTCCAGGTCATGAGGTCGTTGGGATGATCGGTCTCTCCCAGCACGTAGCGGCGCACGAACGGACCCCAGAGCAGGTCGTCCGCGCGCAGCATTTGAAACGCGCCGCCCATGCGGCTGCCGTCGAGATAGCCGCGCGTCGCCATTAAGCCGTCGAGCCAGGAGAGCGACGTGTCGTTGATGTAAAGCTTGAGCTCGCCGGGCTCGGCAAAGTCCATCTGCGCGGCGAACAGGGTCATCGACGCGATCCGGTCATCGCCTTCGCGTGCCATCGCCGCCGCGGCAATGCTGAGCATCGTGCCGCCCAGGCAATAGCCGCATGCATGGATCTTGCGGTCCGGCATCAGGCGCTCGATGACGTCGAAGGCCGCCATGACGCCGGAGCGGCGGTATTCGTCCATCCCGAGGTCGCGGTGCTCGTCGGTCGGATTCTTCCACGAAATCGCAAAGACGGTGTGCCCGTGATCGACCAGAAACTTGATCAGCGAGTTCTTCGGCTGGAGATCGAGGATGTAGTATTTCATGATCCAGGCAGGCACAATCAGCACCGGCTCCGGATAAACGCTCGGCGTGGCGGGATCGTACTGGATCAACTCGATCAGCTGATTGCGGAAGACGACCCGGCCGGGCGTGATGGCCAGGTTCTTTCCGACGGCGAACTCGCTGTCGGCCGGAGCGGACCGGCCGACCATCATATCGTGGGCGTCGGCGGCTAGCCTCTGCGCGCCCTCAATGAGGTTACTGCCGCCGCGTGCGGCCGTTGCGCGCCAGAGCTCGGGATTTGTCAGAAGGAAATTGGCGGGCGACAGTGCGTGGAGCATCTGCTGCACGCCGAATCCCACGAAGCGCTCGTGATGAGGCGACATGCCGCGAATGCCCGTGGTGGCGCTGCGCCACCAATCCTCGGAGGCAAAGTAGGCCTGCTGCAGCACGTTGTAGGGCCAGTCGCGCCAGCCTTCGTGCGCAAACCGGCGGTTGGCCGGCGCAGGTTCCAGGCTCTTGGCATCGCTCGTGGTTGCACAGTAGGCGTAATTCCAAAGCCGCAGCGCCGCTTCGCTTGCGCGAAGCGCCATATCCAATTGCTTGCCGGGCGACATGCTGAGATGCGAGGCCCAGTCGAGCCATGCTTTGGCTGCGTGGACCGGCGATTGACCCGAGGTCAGCTCGGCGAGCGTTCCATGCACCGACTGGTCGACGGCGGCGAAGCAAGTCCCGGCATCGTCGTCGCTTTCTCGGGGAGGTCTCGCATCGAATGGCATGGTGCACCTATGGCGTAGAGCGCGGCCGAATGATGACGCGCGCGGGGAGTACCCCCTGCGAGTCAGCGACCAATTTGTTGATGGCAGTCTTTATGCTCGACGCGTGAACATCGTCTTAAGTCCGTGCGATTTTCGTGCACTGCAACAGGTTCGGCGCGCCGGCGCCGGTTACGCGGCTCGGCGCTCCGCGAGTGCGTCGATCGGGCAAGCAGCAAGCGGAAATTGCGTGGGATACGCGGATCCGGTCGGCGGTCCGCAAGTATCTCTTAACCATGGCCGACGGTGCGCGCCGTTCGCACCTGCGGCGAAATGTCGTCCAGGAGCGCCGGCGCGCTACCGGAGCATTCCGCAGCGCCGTAGCGGAGCGATCATCGACGCGTCCAGCAGATGCCGGTAAGCGCGGTCGCGGTCGGCGGCGATCGCTGCCCATTCTTGCAGATTGCGGAGGCGGATCTCGGGATCGCGCTCCTCCAAGAGGCGCTTGTTGCGTTGAGTGATGGCGTTGATCGCATCGACCGCGGCGGGCTTGCGTTGGGGCTCATAGCCCGCGAGCTCGTCCTCACCGCTTTGTCCACGCCAGACCCTGGCGATCCGCTCCGACAAGCTGAGGGCGTCGTGGATGCCGCCGTTGAGGCCCATGCCGCCCAGCGGGTTGTTGATGTGTGCGGCGTCGCCCGCGAGGAAGACGCGGCCCTTGCGGTAGGTCGCGGCCACGCGCTGGCTGACCCGATAGATCGCGCGCACGACGATTTCGTAGGGCTCCGCGCGCCGCAGGAGGTTTTGCAGGCTGTTCTGGATGCTGGCTTCCTGCACGGCGTCCTCTGGCTCCCTGCGTGTGTCGAGGGGCAGCACGATGCGCCACATGTCCGGGATCTGCAGGAGCAGGTACCACTCCTCGGGATCCGCGGTGTAGTTGACGGAGCAGATGTCGGGCATGCGGGCCCGGAAGTCGAAACGCGTCCCGGCCACCAGGAAATGCTCGGGATAGGTGAAGCCCGCGAAGTCGATATCGAGTGTCTTGCGCACCGTGCTGCGGCCGCCGTCGGCGGCGATCACGAAATCGGCCTTATAGAAACGCTCGCCTTCGGGCGTGTCCACACGAACGATCGCCTCGTCCTCGCTCTGCGCCACATCGACGACCGCGTGGCCGAACAGCAGGCGCGCATCGGGGATCGCGGCGAGACGGCGATGAACCCAGTCCACGAGCTTGAATTGCTCGCATTGCAGCCGATAGGGGTACCGGGTGTCGTTGCGAAGCAGCGAGAAATCGAACTCGGCGATCCGGCCGCGCTGGCGGTCGCGGTATTGCATGGTGGGCGCCACCAGACCCATGGCGAGCAGCGCCTCGGTGGCGCCGCATGCTTCCAGCAAATCGAGCGTCGGGGGATGGAAAGTCGAGGCGCGATAGTCGATCACGGGCGCCGGCTCGCGCTCGAGCACGGTCACGGGAATGCCGTCCAGCGCAAGTGTCAACGCCGCGACCGATCCGACCGGGCCCCCGCCGACGATGACCACGCGGTCGTGCGTTCGTTTCATGGTCCGCGCATTCTGGCGCACCGTTGGCACGAGCGCCATGCCGAGCCTATGCTTCCCCTTGAGTGGCAGAGGAGCAAGGCATGGCTGGGCCGATTTCCTACATCCGGCTGGTGCCGTTCTTGGCGGGGGAGATCTTCGAGGTGGCGCGCGGTGCCGTGCGCGGCTGGAGCGAGGATCGCGCGGCCAGCATGGGCGCCGCGATCGCGTACTACACGGTATTCTCGATCGCGCCGATCCTGTTGCTGGTGATCGCGATCGCCGGCCTCGCCTTCGGCGACCAGGCGGCGCAGGGGGCGCTCGTGGGCAATCTGAGCGACGTCATCGGCACCGAGGGCGCTCAAGCGCTTCAGGCGTTGGTCAAGCAGGCGGCAGTGGGCGCCTCGGGCCCGATCGCGACCGTGGTAAGCCTCGCCACGATGACGATTGCCGCGACCGCCGTGCTGGCCGAGCTGCAATCCGCTCTCAAGGTTGTATGGAAGGTCGAGGCGAAGCCCGGCCGCAAGATCATCACCGCGATCAAGCACCGGCTGCTTTGCCTCGCCATCATCTTGGCGTGCGGCGTTCTGCTCGGGGCTTCGCTCGCCACCAGCACGGCGATCACCATCCTCTCGGGCTATCTGAGCGCGGTGCATGCCGCGCTGCCCTATGTGCTGGGCGTGTTCAACGTTTGCGTCACGCTCGGCATGACCACCGTGCTGTTCGGCATGATCTTCAAGATCCTGCCGGACGCGCCGATCGATTGGCGCGATGTCTGGGCAGGCGCGGCCTTCACCGCCGTGCTGTTCACGGTGGGCAAGCATTTGCTGAGCCTTTACATCGGCGGCAAGAACGTGGCGTCGGTCTACGGCGCGGCGGGCGCGCTCGTCATCGTGCTGCTTTGGGTCTACTACTCCACGCAAATCCTGCTGTTCGGCGCCGAGATCACCCGCGCGCACGCGGAGAGGCGGAGACTGCGGGAGGCGCGGCGATCGGCGGCACCCGCCGCCCCGGTGGGCGCGCCGGTCCTGGAGACGCCGCCGAGCGCGCTATAGGGGTCACCCCTTCGGCTGGCGCTTCAGCCACTCCTGATACCGCGCGAGCGCCGCCTCTTTTGGCGGATAGGTGCCGATCACCGGCGCGCCCTTGCGGACTTCCTCGATGACGAACTGCTCGAGCCGTTCTTGCTCGGCCGCGTCGTGCGCGACCTCCTTGGCAAGATGACGCGGGATCACGATCACGCCCTCTCCGTCGCCCACCAGCACATCGCCGGGGAACACCGCGACTCCGCCGCAACCGATCGGCTGGTTGAGATCGACGGCATGGTGCCGCGCGAGGTTGAGCATGGGCGCGGGGCCGCCGAAATAGACGGGAAATCCCAGCTCGGCGATCTCCGGTGAATCCCGCAAGCCGCCGTCGGAGACGAAACCCGCGACACCCCGCACCTTGAGCCTGGTGAGCAGGATCGAGCCGCCCGATGCCGCGCGCGCGTCGCCTCGGCAGTCGCACACCAGCACGTGCCCCGGCGGTACCGTCTCGATGGCCTTGCGCTGGGGATGATTGGGATCGGCGAAGACGCCGACGTGATCGAGGTCCTCGCGCGCGGGGATGAAGCGCAGCGTGAAGGCCTCGCCCACCATGGGCTCCGGTCCCTGGCTCAGGGGACGCACGCCCTGCATGACGGTCTGCCGGAGCCCTCGCTTGAAGAGCTGGGTCGAGAGCGTCGCGACGCTGCACTTGCGGAGCAGCGCTTTGATGTCGTCGCTGATGGCGGTGTCCATGGACGCCTCGTCTCCTCCGGTTTTGCTAATATGGTAGCATACATGATATGCATGTGCGCGGGTCGCCGCCAACAGAGGCAGCCGAATGAAACGTGGCGCCGGGAGGATGCCTGAGGCCGCTCCGAGACACGAGACGGGATCGGGCGCCCGTATCGTGCCCCTGCGCCGTCAGACCATTGCCGCCCAAGTTCGCGCCTTGCTGCGGCGCGACATCATCGCCGGTCGCCTGCTCCCACGCAGCATGCTGTCGGAGCACGAGCTGTCGCAACGCTTCGGCGTCTCGCGCACCCCGATCCGCGAAGCGTTGATCAAGCTCGCCGACGAGAACCTGATCGAAATCTACCCGCAGTACGGCTCCTTCGTTGCGCCCATCAAACTGCGCGCCGTCTTCGACAGCCAGTTCGTCCGCGAATCCCTGGAATGCTCCGCCATCGAGCGCGCCGTCGAGCGGATCGACGCGGCACAGATCAAGGCGCTATCCGTTTTGCTCCAGCGTCAGCGCGTCCTGCACAAGGTCGGGGACTACGACGAGTTTTTCCTTGCGGACGAGCGCATGCATGCCCTCATCATGGACATTGCCGGCCACGCAAATGCCTGGCGGCAGGTCGAGAACGCCAAGGCGCAAATGGATCGTGTGCGCTTTCTCTCGATGCGCAACGTGCGTAAGCAGCCCTCGGTGATTGCCGAGCACACGCTCATCGTCGATCGCCTCACCCATCGCGACGGCGCCGGCGCCGTCACGGCGATGCGTAGCCACCTGAGGGGCCTGTTCCGCTCCGTGGAAATCCTGGCGGCGACTGACCCCGGTTATTTCGTCGAGGAGTCCGGCGGCGCCTCGAGTCCACCGCGGCGGGCTGCCGCCTCCGCCAGTCATGTCGGTCGCATCTGAAGACAAGGGCTCGTCGTCTGGTAGTCGCGCTTTCGCGGCAACATCAACATCCCTGGGAGGGTTCGTCTCATGCAACTAAAACCAAGCCGTCGCGCGGTTATGGCCGGGCTCGCAGGTTCCGCGCTCGTCGGTCCAAGCGCGCTCGCACAGGGCGCGCTGCAGCTGCCGAAATCGCCGGTTTCGCTCAACTTCGTCGACGTGGCCGGCAATCTCGCGCTCACCCAACCCGCGCTCGAGAACTACCGCAAGATGAAGCCTCAGCTGGTCTCAGCTATGACCTTCACCAAGGCACCCGCGCCGGAGCTGCCCAGCAAGATCAAGGCGCAGCAGGATGCAGGGCGCGTCGATATCGATGGCGTGCTGACCGGGATCGACGCGCTCTCGGCGGTCGTCGACCAGAAGCTCTGGGTGCCTCTGCTGCCGGACTATGCGGCGAGCCTGCCGAAGCTCGACGACGTCTATCTGCCGGGCGCCAAGTTGATGCAGGGACTGGCGCAGAACCAGGGCATCTGCATTGTGTTCTGCCAGGCGGGTCCGCTCCTCGAGTACGCGCCCGACCGCGTCAAAGAGGTGCCGAAGACCGCCGAGGAGCTCCTCGGCTGGGCGAAGGCGCATCCCAATCGCTTCATGTATGCGCGGCCCGCGAATTCCGGTCCCGGCCGCGTCTTCATGATGGGCCTGCCCTACGTCCTCGGCGATAAGGATCCGCACGATCCCAAGAATGGCTGGGACAAGACCTGGGCCTATCTCAAGGAGCTCGGCCAATACATCGAGTACTACCCCTCCGGAACCGGTCCCACGATGAAAGAGCTGGGCGAGGGCTCGCGCGACATGATCCCGACCCAGATGGGCTGGGACATCAACCCGCGCGCTCTCGGCATCGTGCCGAAGGAAGCAATGGTGGGCACGCTCAAGGGATTCCATTGGGTCCTCGACGCGCACTATCTCTGCATCCCCAAGGGCCTTGCTCCGGAGAAGATCGCCGTCATGGTGGATCTCCTGAACTACATGCTGTCGAAGCCGGCGCAGGCCATCACCTATGATGCGGGCTACTTCTATCCCGGTCCCGCGGTGAAGGACGTGCCACTCTCCATGGCGCCCCAGGAGAGCCAGGACGTGATCAAGGAATTCGGCCGTCCGGAGTACGAAAAGCTCATCGCCGACAATCCTCAGGAGCTGCCGCTGCTGCCGGACCAGCTGGTCTATGCCTTCAGCCGCTGGGACGAGCAGATCGGCGCGGCGAAGACCAAGTAGAAGGGCGTCCGGCGTGATCGCGGCGGCGCGCAAGTTCCGAAAATTGCGGCTCGACCAAGTGAGCCGCGACTTCGGCACCCACAATGCTCTGAAGGACGTGTCGCTGGAGGTCGGGCGGGGCGAGTTCATCGCCCTGCTCGGCCCTTCCGGATGCGGCAAATCGACGGCGCTCAACTGCCTCGCGGGCCTGTTGCCGCTCACCGCCGGCGGCATCTGGCTCGACGACGAGCGTATCGACCGGCTGCCGCCGGAGCGGCGCGGCTTCGGCATGGTGTTCCAAAACTACGCGCTCTTCCCGCACATGACCGTGCGCAAGAACATCGGCTTCGGCCTGCGGATGCAGGGTCGCCCGAGGACCGAGATCGACCAGAAGGTTGAGGACGCGCTGGCGCTCGTGCACCTCACCGAGCAAGGGGCGAAGCTTCCGGGGCAGCTCTCGGGCGGGCAGCAGCAGCGGGTGGCGATCGCGCGGGCGATCGTCATCGAGCCGCCCCTGGTCCTGATGGACGAGCCGCTCTCCAACCTCGATGCCAAGCTTCGCTTGGAGATGCGCGCGGAAATCCGACGCATCCACAACTCCGTGGGGTCCACCACCATCTACGTGACCCACGATCAGGACGAGGCGCTGTCGCTCGCCGACCGCATCGTCGTGTTGCGCAACGGCATGGTGCGGCAGGTCGGCACACCCGGCGATCTCTACGGACGGCCTGCCCACCCCGACGTGGCGGAGTTTATGGGCTATCGCAATCTGCTGCGTTCGCGTGTGACGGCCTCGGGAAACGGCACGGCCACGGTACAGGTGGGTGGTGCCACCCTCTCGGGCGTGCCCCTTGAGCGGTTGGCGGACGGCGAGGCGATCGTCGCGATCCGACCGGAGGACCTGACGCCGCGGCCCGGCGGGCCGATCGCCGCCACCGTAGCGACGACGGAATATCGCGGCCGCGATTTCTACGGCACGGCGCTCACTGCGGATCGCACGGAGCTCTTCTTCCGCTCCGAGCAACCTGTGGTACCCGGCGAGACGCTATACCTCGGCGCCGAGGCGTCCCGGGTGCTCATCTATGGAAGCGGCTCGGCATGACGACGCTCTCGGGTAGCGCCCTGCAAGCGAAAGTACTGGCGGACCGGCCGCCGCTGCGTCTCTTGCTGGCTCAGCGCGGCCTTGACGGCGTGACACTGCTGGTGCTGCCGGCCGTCCTTTTTATCATTGCGCTGTTCGTCTATCCCTTCCTCTACGGTCTCGTGTTGTCGCTGGAGCCCAAGGTCGGCGATTGGCTCGCCAATTATCGCCGATTCTTCTCCGAGCCGTTCCTCTACGACACGATTGCCAAAACCATGTGGCTCGCCCTGCCGTCGACGCTGGTGAACATCCTGATCTCGGTCCCGGTCGCGATGCGGGTGCGGCTCATGCGTCGCCAGCGCTTGCTGACCACCATCCTGGTGCTGCCGATCACGCTCGGCACGGTGCTGATCGCCGAGGGGCTGTTGAATTATCTGGGTCCGCAAGGTTGGCTCAATCGCACGCTGGTGCTGATTGGACTCGTCTCCAGCCCGGTTCGCCTGGTGCACAATTACTGGGGCGTCTTCCTCTCTCTCGTGGTTTCCGGCTTCCCTTTCACTTTCCTGCTGACGCTCTCCTATATCACCGGGATCGATGCGTCCCTCGAGCAGGCCGCTTCCACTCTCGGCGCCAATGCACGGGCGCGCTTCTGGCACATCTTTCTGCCGCTCTTGGCGCCGGGCTTGGCCATCACCTTCTGCCTGTCGTTCGTGCAGACATTCTCGGTCTTTCCGTCGGCGGTGCTGCTGGGGGCGCCGGCCGGAGTGACCCGCGTGATCTCGATCGCGGCCTATCAGGCGGCTTACGAGCAGTACGATTATTCCATGGCCTCGGCGATCGCGATGATCATGGGATTCGCCCAGCTCCTGGTCGTGGTGCTCGTGCTCGCGGCGCGCGGCCTCTTCTACCGCGGGCCCGCCGGCTCGGCGAAAGGCTGAGGGACGATGGGCCGCGAGACCGCGCTCTCCGACCGGCTCTGGACCACCGCGATTTGGGCCCTCGTCATCTTCTTCATCGTCAATCTCTTCGCGATGGTTGGGACCGTGTTGGTGAATTCGCTGGGGACGCGTTGGCTCGGCACGTGGCTGCCGACGGCCTTCACCACCAAGTGGTATGCCTCGGCCTGGAACGAATTCCAGCTCGACCAGGTGTTGGTGGTAACTTTTGAGGTGGTGGGAGCGGTGGTCGTGCTCTCGGGTGCGCTCGGCGTTCCCGCCGCCTATGCGCTCGCCCGGCGCGAGTTTCCCGGCAAGAAGCTGGTGACGCTGCTCTTCCTGCTGCCGCTGCTGGTGCCGCCGATCACCTTCGGCATTCCGCTCGCGACCGTGCTCTACCGGGCGGGACTTGCGGGCTCTATGTCTGGCGTCATCCTGGCGAACCTGGTGCCGACCGTGCCCTTCGTCATACTCGTGATGATCCCCTTCATCGAGCAGATCGATCCGCGCATCGAGGCGGCAGCCCGCGTCTTCGGCGCCGGCACGGCGCGCCTCTTCCTCCATGTACTGCTGCCGCTGCTGGCGCCGGGCATGCTGGCGGCCTTGCTGCTGGTGCTGGTGCGCACTATCGCCATGTTCGAGCTCACCTTCTTCACGGCGGGGCCGACCAGCCAGACCCTGGTGGTGGCGCTCTATTACGCCGTCTATGCCGCCGGCGTGCGCGCGGGCCAGTCGATCGACGCGATGGCGGTGATCTATATGGTGACGACGCTCGTGTGGCTCCTCATCGCGCTCCGTTTCGTCAATCCGACCCAACTCGTCACCCGCGCCAAGCGCGAGCACGCACGGTAAACTCGACGAAGCGCTTCCGAGCGCCATCTGCAGCGTCTTGCTGCCGGGAGGATCGCCGATGCGTATGTCGTGGTTGCTCGCCCTGAGCCTCACCCTGCTGCTGCCGCAGCCGTTGCCCGTCGCTGCGCAATCGCAGCAGAGCTCGAGCGTGGTCCGCGAGGGTCCGATCGATCACGACGTCTATCTCGCGGGATCCTCGGTCGAGCTGCAGGGTCCGATCGACGGCGATGCCGTCCTCGCGGGCGGGAGCATCGCGACGGATGGCGATATCGCCGGCAGCGTGCTCGCCGCCGGTGGCACCGTGGGCGTCCGCGGAACGGTGAAGCGCTCCGTTCGAGTGGCCGGCGGCGACGTCACCGCCGCTGCCCAGGTCGGGCGCGATCTGACGGCAGCCGGGGGTAGCGTGACGCTCTCCCGCGAGTCCCGCGTCGCCGGAGACGCGTGGATCGCGGCAGCGCATGTGGCCGTGAACGGCGGCATTGGCAAGGATCTCAATGCCATCGGAGCGAACGTCGCGGTTTCCGGCACCATCGACGGCGACGTGCATCTCAGGGGCCATTGGATCACGATCGGGCCCGAGGCGGTTATCCACGGGCATCTCACCTACGAGTCGGACGAGCCGGCGGAGATCGACGCCCGCGCCCGCATCGACGGCGGCGTCACGCGCGGGGAGTGGACGGCGCCGCGGCAGGCGATGACTGCGGCGCATGTGATCGGCTACGCCGCGAAGATCCTGCTTGCCCTCGGTCTCGTCGCCGCCGGCTTGTTGTTCATCCTGGTGTTCCCCGGCTATTCCCTGAACGCCGCCCATGTCATCGCGCTCCGGCCGCTCGCGAGCCTCGGCCTCGGCTTCGCGCTCTTGATCGCGACGCCGGTCGCAGCGGTCATCGCCATGGCGACGATGCTGGGCGCGATCCTGGGCTTGGTGGTGCTCGCGGCTTATTTCGTCTCGCTGCTGCTCGCGGTGCTGACCGTGGCGATCTTCCTGGGCGACGCCGTGCTGCGCCTCCTCGGTCGCGGCCCGGTCACGGGCATCGGGCGCCGGCTTGCCGCGCTCGTCCTGGGCGTGATCGCGCTGGTGGCGCTGAGCGGGGTGCCCTTCCTGGGCGGCTTCGTGTTCCCTGCCGCGCTTGTCTTCGGCCTCGGCGCTTTCTATCTCGAGGCCGCGGATCGCTACTGAGCCGCCGCGCGGTGGGGGTTGCGCAGAACGCGCTCGAACACCGCGAGCGCCTGATCAATGTCCTCGCGGCTGACATCGAGGTGCGTCACCGCACGGATCAAAGTGGGGCCAAAGGCGCCGATTTCGATACCCTGCTCCCGGACGGCGCGCGCGAGGTCGGGCGCGGTCCAGCCCGACTCCGGCGTCAGATGGAAAAAGACGAGGTTCGTCTCGACCCGCTTCGGGTCGATATCGATCCCGCGCAGATTGGCGAGGCCCTGAGCGAGGTGCTGGGCATTCTCGTGGTCGATACGCAAGCGGTCGACGTGATGCTCGAGCGCGTAGATGCCGGCGGCAGCGATGATGCCGGCTTGGCGCATGGCGCCGCCCCACTGTTGCTTGTAGCGCCAAGCCTCGCGGATGAAGTCTCGGCTGCCGGCCAGCGCCGCGCCCACGGGCGCGCCGAGGCCCTTGGTGAAGTCTACCCAGATCGTATCGAAAGGCGCGGCATAGGCGGAGGCGGGGACGCCGCTTGCGACGACCGCATTGAAGAGCCGAGCGCCGTCCATGTGCAGCTTCAGGCCGAGCGAGCGCGCGGTCTTGGCAACATCCTGAATGATCGCCAGCGGCCAGACCGAGCCGCCGCCGAGATTGGAGGTCTGCTCGACCTCCACTAGGCGTGAGCGCGGCGCGTAGCGGCTCTCCGAGCGGACGGCGGCGCGCAGCTGCTCGGCCGTATAGATGCCGCGCGTCCCGCGGATCGGGTTCACCATCACGCCGCTGAGGGCCGCGGGCCCGCCGGCCTCGGCGATGACGATGTGCGCGGTCTCGTCGCAGATCACCTCCTCGCCGGGCCGGCAGTGCACGTGGATCGCGATCTCGTTGCACATCGTGCCGGAGGGCAGGAACATCGCGCTCTCCTTGCCCAGCAGCTCCGCCACCATCTTGCAGAGTTTGAGGACGGTTGGGTCCTCGTCCTTCTGCTCGTCGCCGACCTCGGCCGCCATCATGAACCGCCGCATCTCCGCGGTGGGCTTGGTCTTGGTGTCGCTGAAGAGGTCGACGAGCTTGGCGGCCATGTGGTCCTCGCGTCAGTCGGAATTTCGCTGCTCGGTGCTCCGGAGCAGGGGTTACGCGGCTCCGGCAGCGTCGTCAAGATCGCGGAATCAGCCAATGTATCCTGGCTCCGCAGCTCTTGGAGTCGCCGGTGCTGGCAGGGCGCGGACGTGCTATGTCAGGGACGGCAAGCGCAATGGCTCAACGCAAGAAAAGACGGCAGGCGATCGGAGCGGGCGTGGCGCGGAAGGGCGTCCGGAGCAGAATCCGGCGGCGCTCGGGCATTATGGATGTTGCCGCTGCGGCAGGCGTCTCGCACATCACGGTGTCGCGCGTGATCAATAATCGCGCGAGCGTGCGGGCCGATACCCGCGAGCGCGTGCTCGCCGCTATGCGGCGGCTCGACTACCGCCCGAACCATGCAGCGCGGGCCCTGGTCACGGGCCGATCCCAGACCATCGGCGTGATCTGTTACAACACCGCGCTCTACGGTCCGGCCGCCGCACTGCTCGGCTTGGAGCAGGCCGCGCGCGAAGCCGGCTACTTCGTGACCATCCTCGGGCTTAAGACCCTCGACGCCGCTTCTGTAGAAGAAGCCGTGGACCGCCTGCGTCAGCAAGCGGTCTCCGGATTGATCGTCATTTCCCCGCAAGCCGAGGTGTCCAGCGCCTTTGACCGCCTGCCGGTGGATCTGCCTACGATCGCGATCTGGGGCCACCGGCGCTCGCGGATTCCGGTGGTGGCCGCGGGCGACGAAGCTGGGGCGGCTTTGGCCACGCGGCACCTTCTCGGTCTCCGCCATCGCACGGTATGGCACGTCGCTGGTCCCGCCGGCCGCGTCGGGGCCGAGGATCGCCTGAAAGGCTGGCGCGCGGCGCTGCGCGACGCCGGAGTTCCCGCGCCTCCGGTCCTTAGAGGCGACTGGAGTGCCGAATCCGGATACTCCGCAGGCAAGGTGCTGGCGGCCGATGTAGACGTTACGTCCGTCTTCGTCGCCAACGACCAGATGGCGCTCGGCGTGCTGCGCGCCCTCAACGAGGTGGGACGTTCCGTGCCGCGGTCGGTCAGCGTCGTGGGGTTCGACGATATTCCCGAGGCCGCTTACTACACGCCGCCGCTCACGACGATCCGCCAGGACTTTAACGCGCTCGGCCGGAAGAGCGTCGCATTGCTCCTGCGGTCGATGGGCGAGGGCGCCGGCGGCGATCCCGCCCACGTCACCTTGCCCGTAGAACTGGTGATCCGGCAGAGCACCGCACCGCCGCGGGTGCTGTGAGGCGCCGCCGCGGGCGATTCGCACTCTTTGCGGAAGTGCGAAGCTGCGCTATGTTCACGTGAACATCAGCGGGCCCACGGGCCTCGCCGAGGCTGGGGGAAGCCCGAGGATGCCGGTGGATTCCGGAAGAAGCTACATCGCGACGCCCGATCCGGTGTGGCTCGCTCTCGCCGTGGCCCCCGGCCTTGCGATCGTCGCCTGTCTGGTGCTCTATCCGCTCGGGCTCGCGATCTCTTACAGCCTTGATTTCGGCGCCGGTGGCCCTAGCGCCGAGCACTATTTTGCATTTTTCGCCGACGGTCAGAGCTATCGCGCGACACTGCGTACCCTTGGTCTTGCTCTCGCGACGACGGTTGTCTCTCTGGCGCTGAGCATTCCCCTCGGATACGTCGCGCGCCTGTCGCCGCGATTGGGCACGATCATCCGGATCCTGATCGCGCTCCCGCTCGCGGTACCCGTCCTGATCGCCGGCTACGCCCTGGCGCTCTTCTATTCCGAGAATGGGTTGTTCAATTCGCTCCTGGTGCGCGTCCTTCACATCGCATCGGAGCCGCTGACAATTTCCTACACCTGGACGGGCCTGCTGGTGGCCTGCGTCTGGCGCTTCTTTCCGTACACGGGACTGCTGATCGTGTCCGCGCTCCAATCGGCGGACCGAGCCGTCGAGGAGGCAGCCGCCAGCGCCGGCGCCAATGCTTGGCAGACCTTCTGGCGAGTGACTCTGCCGATGATCGCGCCGGCAGCGCTCACTGGAGGGATCCTTACCTTCGTCAGCACGTTCGGCACCTTCAGCTTGCCGCTCCTGATGGGGCGTAGCGCGGAAACGCTCTCGGTCATGGCATACCGCAAGGTCACCGGCAGCTTCGATTGGCCGGCGGCGTCAACCATCGTCCTGGTCATGGCGGTGATTCAGATCGCGGTTCTCGTGGGAATCCGGCGCCGCGTGCTGCGCTGGGTTCACCGCGGATGATGGCCGATGGCCGCCGAAACCTACTCGAGCACCATCGGCGCGCGGCACCTCGCGCGGTCCGCGGCCAATCTCGCCGTCACGGTGCTCTTCGCGGGCTTCATTCTCGGACCCCTCCTCGTGCTCGCGCTGTGGTCGGTGGCGCTGCAATGGTTCTGGCCGAGCCTGCTGCCGAGCGCCTTCACGACGCGCTGGTACGAATGGGCCGTCACGGTGCCCAACGTTTTTCGATCGTTGCGCACGAGCCTATTGGTCGCGGCGCTGGTTACGATCTCCACCGCGGTTGTCGCGGTGCCGGCCGCGATCGCGATCGGACGGTTCAGGTTTCCGGGCCGCGATCTCCTGCGCACGCTTTTCTCCCTGCCGCTCCTGGTCCCCTATATCAGCCTGGGCATCGGGATCGCGTCGTTCTTCTACGCCGTTCGGCTCAACGGGAGTCTCGCGGCGGTGGTGCTCGCGCACATGATCGCCACGTTTCCCTTCGGCGTGCTGATCGTTGCGGCGGCGGTGGAAGAGCTGCCGCCGGAAGTCGAGGAAGCCGCGCTCGCCTGCGGCGCCAACCGGTGGACCGTGTTCCGAAAGATCACGCTCCCGCAGCTCGTGCCGGCGCTGCTCGCCCAGGCGGGATACGTGTTCATGCTGTCGATGGACGAGTTCACGCTCACGCTGCTGGTATCCAATCCGGACACCGCGACGCTGCCGGTACAGATCTACTCGGCGATAGGCGAGGGTTATCTCCAGATCAGCAGCGCGCTCGCGATGCTGCTTCTGATTCCGAGCGTGATGCTTGCCTATGTGATCGCCCGTTACCTGCGTGCCGATGTGGTTGCCGCGGGCTGAAGCATCGAAATCGAATCATGGGAGGGAGGAAATCATGACTGTATGGCGAATAGTATTCCTGGCGCTGCTGCTTGCGCTGCCCCTGGGCAGTGTCTCAGCGCAGGATTTGAGCTTTTACGACACCATGTCGGGCGCGAATTTCGTGCAATGGTGGCAGACGTCGGCGGTGCCGGCATGCCAGGCCGAGACGAAGGCGAACGTTCGCTATACCTCGTCGGGCTCGGCGGAAGTGCTGCAGCGCCTCAAGGCGGCGGGATCGGCGGGCGGCGACATCGATCTCTTGTTCCTGGCGCCCGACAAGATCGCTGCGTTCAAGGCGGAGGGCGTGCTCGAGGATCTGCGGACCCAGGCATCGCTGATGCCTAACGCCGCCAAGGCGGAGCCACCCGACAGCGATCACGCGGCGGGCGTGGACTTGCAGGGCGTCGGCGCGGCGTTCTTCCGCTACAGCTACACGCTCATCTACAACAACGATCAGGTTGCGAAGCCTCCCAGGACCTGGAAGGAGCTGTTCGATCGGCGGAACGAATGGAAGGGCCGGATCTCCTACGTCGATCCGCGCTCGACCGTGTCCGGCGCCGGCCGCTTCTTCGTCGCGACGTTTCTGCGCGCGTTCGGCGCCAGCCTCGAACTCCCCGGCGGAAAAGAGGACGCCAGCTGGGCGCCGGCCTGGGCCAAGCTCAAGGAGTTCGAGGAGGCGAACGCGAGAAAGCACGCGGAAGCTAGCGGCGCACACGTCACGCAGTTCGCGACGGGCGAGATCGTCATCGGCTTCCACGCGCTGGATTTCGCGCTCTATTCGCGCAAGCTCGGCACGATGCCGCCCAGCATCAAGACGGTCTTGCTGGAAGACGGCGTGCCCGGCGGCGCGGGGTACCTTGCGATACCCAAGAACATCCCCGACGCGCGCAAGCAGGCCGCGGCTCGTTTCATCAACTGCGCGCTCTCGGACACCATCCAGGTCGGCATGGTGAGGGACATGTTCGAGTTTCCCGGCACTGCGGTCTGGGACAAGATTCCCGCCGAGGTCTACGCCTCGATGCCCACGAAAGAGATCTTTCAGAAATCCCGGGCGCCGGATCCGCCTGCTGCCGCTCTGAAATACATCTCCGACGTCTGGGCGGAAAAGATGGGCTACTGAGGATGTCGGATAGCGCCGCCGGTTTCATCGAAATCGGCGGCCTTACCAAGCGATATGGAGCGACGACCGTCGTCGACGGCGTGTCGCTCGCCGTGGCCGAGGGCGAGCTGCTGACGCTGCTCGGCCCTTCCGGCTGCGGCAAGACCACGACGCTCCGGTGCATCGGCGGTTTCATCACGCAGGACAGCGGAACCATCCGGATCGCTCAGAAGGACATGGCCGAAGTGCCGCCCTATCGTCGCCAGGTCGGCATGGTCTTCCAGAGCTACGCGCTCTTTCCGCATTTGAGCGTGTTCGACAACGTCGCGTTCGGATTGCGCATCCGGAAAGTCGAGCGAACGGAGCTCTCCCGCCGGGTCGGGCGCGCGCTCGAGATGGTGCGGCTCCGCGAGTTTGCATCGCGCTACCCGAAGCAGCTCTCGGGCGGCCAGCAGCAGCGCGTGGCGCTTGCCCGCGCGCTCGTCTACGAGCCCCGCGTCCTGCTCCTCGACGAGCCCCTCAGCAATCTCGATGCAAAGCTTCGGATCGAGATGCGCTCGGAGATCCGCTCGCTGCAACGCGCGCTCGGCGTGACCGCGCTCTACGTGACTCACGATCAAGAGGAGGCCCTCAGCATTTCCGATCGCATCCTGGTGATGAACCAGGGCAAGATCGAGCAGCTGAGCACCCCCTGGGAGCTCTATAACCGTCCGGCGACCCGGTTCGTGGCCTCCTTTGTTGGGACGGCGAACATCCTGAGCGCGGATGTCCTGGATGCCAACGGGCCCGACGTTTCGATGCTCGTGGCGGGCTCGCTCAAGCTGACCTTCCCTCGCGCGGGGATGCCCGGCGGGCGCGAGCTCTGGCTGGTGGCGCGGCCGGAGACGCTGCGCATCGGCCGAGCCGGCGCGAATCCGCCGGGAACCGCGGCGGAGGGCAAGGTGGTCCAGCTGACGATGCTTGGCGCGACGCTTCGCGCGGAGGTCGAGATCGCCGCCGGTGCTCGCGTTTTTCTCGATATCACCCATGGTGGCGCTCAGCCGACGATCGCGCAGGGCGATACCGTCGCCGTGCACTTCGATCCGGGCCGGGCCGTCTTTATTCCTCGCTGATACGCCGCCAGGAGCCTCGCATGCCCGCGCATTTCATTCAGGACGCAAACACCGTGGCGGTGACCGAGGATCCGCGCACCTTGCCGATCTCGCATGACGTCGACGTCGTCGTGCTCGGCGGCGGAGTGGCGGGGTTGGCGGCGGCTCTGGCGGCGGCGGAGCGGGGCAGCCGAGTGCTGGTGATCGAGCGCGGAAACTGCCTCGGCGGCACCGCGACTGCCGGAATGATGACGCTCTTCTACACGCCCTATCGGTGCGCCCACGGCATCCCGAAGCGGATCTTCGACCGACTGATCGCCGCGGGCGGCGCGTTTCCCGGCGAGATCATTTCGTTCGACCATGAGATCTTCAAGACGGTCGCCTTCGAGATGGTGGCGGAGAAGGGCATCGAGCTGTTGCTTCATACAATCTGCGCGGACGTGATCATGGACGGGAGCCGGGTGCGCGGCCTGGTCGTCGAGAACAAAGGTGCGCGCAGCGCCGTGCTCGGCAGCGCTTTGATCGACGCCAGTGGCGACGCCGATATCGCGGCGCGCGCCGGCGCCCCGATCATGAAGGGGCGCGACAGCGACGAGAAGATGCGGCCGATGACGCTGCTCTTCCGCCTCGGCGGCATCGATACATCGGCGCTGCTCACCTACGTTCGGAGCCACCCAGAGGATTTCTCGAAGGATCCGAACCAGATGATGCTGGATGTCGAGGGCAAGAACATCCGCATATTCGGTTTCTTCAGCCTGGTGGAGCAGGCGAAGCAACGCGGCATGCTCTATCCCGATTGCCACTATTTTCGTATCGAGGCCGTGATGCCGGATCGAGGCACGGCGCTGGTCAATACGATCCGGGTCTACAACGTGGACGGCACCAACCCGGCGGACGTCACGCGCGCGGAGATGGAGGGTCGCCGGCAGCAGCGCCTGCTTCTGGCGTTCGCCCGGGTTTACGTTCCGGGGTTCGCGTCGGCTTATATCGTGGACTCCGCGAGCCATATCGGCGTCCGCGAGACGCGCCGCATCCGTGGCGGCTACGTGCTCACCGAGCAGGATATTCTGGACCGGACTCATTTCGATGACAGCATCGGCATCGATTCGAATCGTCAGAACCCCCGTGGGCCCCGGCACAGTCCCGATGGCAAGGAGGGCTCGGTCGAGGATGCCGAGAACCGTGAGCTCGTTGCCAAGCTGTTCACCTACGAGATTCCCTACCGTTGCCTGCTGCCCCAGGGTGTCGAGGGCCTATTGGCGGCCGGCCGCGCCATCTCGGCGGACCACGACGCCGACGGCTACACGCGCAATCAGCCGGCTTGCATGGTGACGGGACAGGCCGCCGGCGCCGCGGCGTCATTGTCGGTCCGCCACGGGCTGTCGCCGCGTGAACTCGATCGCGGCGCCGTGCAGAGCGAGCTCCGCGCGCTGGGCGCCAAAATCCACCTCTCCGAGATGACGTAGCCGTTGCCGGGCCCGGCGAGCTCAGCCGCCTTTGACCCCGCCAGCGGCGAGGCCGCCGACGATCTCGCGCTGAATGACCACGGTGAGGATCAGCACGGGCAGCGTCACCAGCAGGGCCGCGGCGGCGAGCGGGCCCCAGGAGATTTGCTCGAAGGTGAGCACGTTGTAGACCGCGACCGGTAGTGTTCGGGTCTCGCGGCCCGCCAGCACAACGCCGAAGATGAAATTGTTCCAGGAGAAGATGAAGGCGAGGATCGCCGCCACGACGACACCCGGCCGCGACAGCGGCAGTGCGATGTATCGGAATGCCTGCCAGAGCGTGGCGCCGTCGATCAGTGCGGCTTCCTCGAGATCGGGATGCAGCGTCTCGAAAAATCCGATCATCACCCAGACCACGATGGGCACGGTGATGACGAGGTGGGTGATCACCATCGGCCAGAGCGTGCCGGTGAGGCCCAGCATCTGGAACAGGATGAACAGCGGGATGAGGTAGGAGAGGTTCGGCGTGATGCGCGCGATCAGCACCAGCACCGCGAGGCGATAGGCCTTGGCCTTGGCGATGCCATAGCCCGCGGGCACGCCCACTGCGATTGCCAGCAGCGTCGCGCTGCCGGTGACGATCAGGCTGTTGACGAGATAAAGCCCGAACGGGCTGGCTTCGAACACGCGCGCGAAGTTGGCGAGGGTCGGATGCTCCGGAATGAAGATCGGGGGATAGGCGATGTTCTCGATCTCGGGCTTGAACGACAGCGAGAGCATCCAGAGAAAGACCAGGATCGCCGGCGAGACAATCACGAAAACCGCAAGCCCGAACGCGACGCGGTTCGCGATCCGCCTCAGGCGACGCCTCGTCCTTCCTGAGTGCTGAGCCGCGGTCAGGGCGACCATTTGCTTCTCTGCCGGACATAGAGGAGGGCAAGGGAGAGCGCGATGATGAGCGCGAAGAACACCACGACCACCGCCGACGCGTAACCGATGTTGTAGAAGGCGAAGGCCTGCAGATAGAGGAAGATGTTGAGCGTCTCGGATGCGGTGCCGGGCCCGCCCTGGCTGATCACGAAAATGATGTCGAAGGCCTTGACCGCGTCGATAGTGCGGATGATCGCCGCCACCATCAGGAACGGCAGCACCATGGGGAAAGTGATACGCCAGAAGGTCTGCCAGGCGGAGGCACCGTCGAGCTGCGCCGCCTCGTAGGGCTCGGTCGGGAGCGACGCGAGCCCGCCCAGCACGATCAGCATGACCAGCGGCGTCCACTGCCAAGTCTCCACCAGCACGAGGCTCGGGATCACCGTGCCGGGATCGAACACCCAGAGCTGCGGCGGGATGCCGACAAGGCTCAGGAGGTAGTTGAGCACGCCGAGCTGCGGATGGAACATCATGGTCCAGACCAGCGCCACCGCGACCGGCGTCGCCATCATCGGCAGGATGAACACGCCGCGCAAAAATCCGCGCAGCGGAAATTTCCGGTGAAACACCAGCGCCGCCAGCGTGCCGAGGATGAGCGGCGCCAGCACGGCGAGCAGCGTGTAATAGAGCGTGCGCAGCAGCGCCCATTGGAAGCGCTCGTCGCCGAACAGCTGCGCGTAATTATCCAGGCCGACGAAGGTCCGCGACTGCGTGATCTTCCAGTCGTGGACGCTCATGAAGAGCGTGAAGAACCAGGGAAAGATGATGACGGCCGCGATAATCGCCATGGCCGGCAGCACGAACAGCACGTAGGGGCGCCGTTGTCCGGCGCCGACGACACGGGCGACGCGTAGCCAGAACGAGCCGGAGTCCCGAGCTCCGGCTCTGCTTCCGGGCAGCGTCGCCCAGGTCGTCATCGCCGGCGATCAGCCCTTCTCGGTCTTGATCAGAACCGGTCTGAACGCGTCGGTCGCTTTCTTGAGTTCCGTCGCGGGATCGGCGCCGGTGATCATGTTGGTGAGCGCCACGCCATAGGTGTCGCGGAACTCGGTCACCGCCACGATGTCCGGCAGGCCCGCGCGCGCGATCTTGATGGTCTCGATCATGCACTCGAGCCATTCCTTGGGCGCCTTCAGGTTCGGCGAGCTCATGGCGGCCTGATAGGCCGAGCTGCGACCGGGAGCGCCATAGGCGCCCTCGACCTGCCGCTGCGCCATCATCTTGCTGGTGGCCCATTGGCAGTAGAGCCAGCCGGCTTCCTTCTTCTTGCTCGAGCCGGAGATGCCGATGCCGTCGCCAAAGAGCGGCGAGCGCTGCGCCTTCGGTCCTGGCGGGATCACGCCGTATCCGACCTTGCCGACCACCTTGGACTTGTTGGGGTCCTCGAGCGGCAGCGCGAAGCCGATGCCGTCGAGCCACATCGCGCCCTTGCCGAGCAGGAAGTTCGACTGGCACTCGTTCCAGTTGAAGCCCGTAACGCCCGGCGGCGCGTATTCCTTGTCGAGCTTCTGATAGATCTTGGCGGCTTCGATCGCCTCGGGCCCGTCCATGTGGATGGTGAGATCGGGGTCGATGCTGTCGACGCCATAGCCCAGCAGGAACGTCAGGTAAGGCGGCAGGTTGGCGTTCTTGAGCCCGCGCATGAGCCAGCCAGCAATGCCGGCCTTGGGATCGTTGAGTTTGGCGGCGGCCTCGATGATCTCCGGGAATGACTTGGGATAACTGACGCCTTTGGCAGCGAACAGCTCCTTGTTCCAGTAGATCACGAAGTAGTCGAGGTTGAGCGGCAGCGTGTCGAGCCGTCCATCCTTCTGGGTCGCATAGTCCGTCGCGCCCTTGGCGAAATCGGCGAAGTCGAATTCGGGGCTCGTGAGCTTGGGATCCTTGATGTAATCGCGGACGTCGACCAGCCACTTGCCGCGGCCGTAGAGCTGCTTCTGCACGTGGTAGGCGACGGTCACCACGTCGAAGCTGGTATTCCCCGAGGTGAATTCGATGGCGACCTTCTGGCGATGCTGCTGCTCCGGCACCTGCTCGTCGCCCACCGTCATGCCCGTGAGGTCCTCGAACTCCTTCCGGTATTTCTGCAGGAGCTCGCCGCGTGGTCCGAGCGTGAGCGATACCTCGAGATGCTCGCCCTTGAAGCGCTTCCAGTCGAAGCCGCTCTGCGCGAAGGCACTGGGCGCGGTCCCGGCCACGGAGCCGATCGCCGCGATGCCAGCGGCGCTCGCGCCCGCCTTCAAAAGGCTGCGCCGCGAAAGCGCCGACGGCCCCTGGTTGCGATCCTTCATGATGCTTTCCTCCCCAAACGATATTGGTCGTGCAGCTCAGCTGCTTGTGCCGGCAAACGTTATTCCAATCCGGTATCCATTGCAAAACGGGCGTGCCAACATAGGGTCTTGTAAAGATAGGAACTCAACCGATGCCTGCCGCATCATCGCTACGCGGCGTCTGGCCCGCCGCGCTGACGCCTTTCGACGACCGGTCGGCCGTCGACGTTCCACGGCTTGTTCGCCATTGCCGAGCGCTGCTCAAAGCGGGCTGCCGCGGCATCAGCCTCTTCGGCACCACCGGCGAAGGCACGGCGCTCTCGGCCGACGAGCGCATGGCCGCGCTCGAGGCTGTGATCGCCGCGGGAATTCCGCCCGATCGGCTGATTCCAGCGGTCGGCTGCTGCGATGTCCCGACCACGGCGGCGCTCAGCGCCCACGCCGCGCGCCAAGGCGCTGCGGCCGTGCTCGCGTTGCCGCCCTTCTATCCCAAGGATGCCCGCGAGGAGGGCATCTATCGGCACTTCGCTTCGGTGATCGAGTGGCTGGGCGCCACGCCCGGCGTCCGCGTCCCGAAAGTCTGCCTCTACAACTTTCCGTTCCACACCGGCGTCACGCTGGCCCCAGGGCTGGTCCGGCGCCTCGCCGATGCGTTCCCCGGCGTGGTCGTGGCCATCAAGGACAGCAGCGCCGATTGGCCGCTCACGTCGGCTTACCTCGACGCGCTGCCCGACCTCGACGTGTTCGTCGGCGACGAGAACAGCATTCTGAAGGCGCGCGGCAAGAATGGCGCCGGCGCGATCAGCGGCATGGCGAATGTCATGACCCCCACGCTGATCTCACTCGTCGAGGCACACCCCAGTGAGGCCGCCGTGCTCGACGGCATCGTGCGGAAAGCGGTCCAAGCACTCGACGGTCATCCCTTCATCGCGACGATGAAAGCGGTGATCGGGGCGCACTCCGGCGACCCCAGATGGCTCGCGGTGCGCCCGCCGCTCGAGCCGGCGCCCGCAAGTCTCGGCGCGAGCGTGCTCGATGCGCTCGAGGCGGCGGGCGCCGCGCTCATCGCGAGCTGAGTCAGGGCGGAGGCGCCATGCTCAAAGGCATCGATCCGCTCCTCGGGCCTGATCTCCTCCATGCGCTCGCCGCCATGGGCCACGGCGACGAGATCGGCATTGTCGACGCGAATTTTCCTGTTGCCGCGACCGCTCGGCGCTTGATCCGCGTCGATGGCGCGGGAGCGCCGGCGGTCCTGGCCGCCGTCCTGTCTCTGTTGCCGCTCGATACTTTCACGGGCACGCCCGCTTCGGTGATGGCGGTCGTCGGCGATCCCGGTGCCGTGCCGCCGCCGGTCTGCGAGTTTCAGGCGATCGTTGACGGCGTCTCTGGGACTCACGTGCGCCTCGCGACGCTCGAGCGAAACGAATTCTACGAGCGTGCCCGCCGGGCTTTCGCCGTCGTGGTGACGGGGGAGCGGCGTTTCTACGGCAACATCCTCGTGACCAAGGGAGTGGTGCCGCCGTGACGGCGTCGGCGGGACGCTTCGGCGCTCTGGAGCTGGGGCCGATCGGGCTCGGCACCGCGCCGCTCGGCAACCTCTTTGCGCCTGTCAGCGAGGAAGACGCGATGGAGACTGTGCGCCGAGCGCTCGCGCTCGGCGTGCACTATGTCGACACCGCGCCGCACTATGGCAATGGGCTCAGCGAGCATCGCGTGGGTGCAGTGCTTCGCGGCATCGGCCGCGCGGGCTTCGTGCTGTCGACGAAGGTCGGCCGGCTGTTGACCGCCGATCGAGCCGCGCCTCGGGATCAGCATGGGTATGTCGGCGTGCTGCCGTTCCGGCAGCGGTTCGATTATTCTCACGACGGTGCGCTTCGCTCGATCGAGGACAGTCTGCAACGTCTGGGTCTCGCGCGGATCGACATCGCGCTCATTCACGACATCGATGTCTTCACCCATGGTCCCGAGGCCCAGCCGACGCGGTTTCACGAGGCGATGGACGGCGCCTATCGTGCGCTCGCGCGCCTCAAGGCCGACGGCACCATCGGCGCTATCGGTCTTGGCGTCAACGATTGGCGCGTCTGCCTCGACGCATTGAGGCACAGCGATTTCGACGGCTTTCTCTTGGCCGGGCGCTACACGCTGATCGATCAGTCGGCGCTGTCGGAGCTCTTGCCCGCGTGCGAGCGCCGCGGCGCACGCGTGATCCTGGGCGGGCCGTACAACTCCGGCATTCTCGCCCGCGGTGCGATCGCGGGCGCGACCTTTGACTATCGTCCGGCGGAGCCGGCGATCCTCGAACGCGTGCGGGCGATGACCGCGGTCTGCGCCGCCTTCAATGTGCCCTTGCAGGCGGCGGCGCTGCAATTTCCGCTCGGTCATCCCGCAATCGTGACGATCTTGCCGGGCGCGCGCAATCCGGCCGAGGTCGAGGCGAATCTCCGCTTCGCGGCGCACCCGATCCCCGGCGATTTCTGGCGGGCGCTGCGAGACTCCGGGCTCATCGCGCCGGAAGCTCCGCTGCCGGGCGGAAAACCCTGATGCGGATCGACGCGCACCAGCATGTCTGGCGCCTCGCCCGCGGCGACTATGGTTGGCTCACACCGGAACTCGCGCCCATTTATCGGGATTTCAGTATCGATGATCTAAGGCCGCATCTCGTCGCCGCCGGAATCGACGGCACGATACTGGTTCAAGCGGCTCCAACCGAGGCCGAGACGGAGTTTCTGCTGGGAGCCGCTGGCGAAAGTGTCGGCGTCGCCAAGGGGGTCGTCGGCTGGATCGACTTCGAGGCGCGCGATGCGCCTCGCCGGCTCGAGCGCTTGGCGCGAAATCCGCTGCTGCGCGGCGTCCGGCCGATGATGCAGGATATTCCCGATACGGACTGGATGCTGAATGCCCTCTTCGAGCCGGCCTTTCGCGCGGTCGTCGATCTCGGGCTGTGTTTCGACGCGCTGGTGCAGCCGAGGCATCTGGGCAACCTGCGCAGGCTCCTCGATCGGTATCCAGGGCTCAAGCTCGTCGTCGATCACGCGGCCAAGCCGCGGATCGGCGCCGGTGAGCGCGAGCCGTGGGCCGCCGACATGCGCGCGATCGCAGGGGAGACCGCCGCGTGGTGCAAGCTCTCGGGTCTCGTCACGGAAGCCGGCGCGGCTTGGACCGCGACGGATCTCCGTCCTTACACGGACCACCTTCTCGACTGCTTCGGCGCCGATCGCTTGATCTGGGGCAGCGATTGGCCGGTGGTCGAGCGTGCCGGAGGCTATGATCGCTGGTGGACCGCGACGGCGGCGCTGCTTCGTTCGCTCGACGCGGCAAGCCGCGAGCGGGTGCTGGGCGGAAATGCCGCCCGCTTTTATGGGATCGCCGAATTCCCCTGAGCGCTGCCGCGGCCGATCAGGCGGCGGGTGCCTGTTGCACGGCCGTCTCGGGTGCTCGCCGCAAATGGATCGTGAAGGTCGTGCCCTGGCCTGGGGCGCTCTTCACGTCGATGCGGCCGCCGTAGCTCGTGACGATTCCATGGACCACCGAGAGGCCGAGGCCGGTGCCTTCGCCGACTTTGCGGGTCGTGTAGAACGGCTCGAAGATGCGCCGCTGCGTCGCCTCGTCCATGCCGCAGCCGGAATCCTCGACCGCGAGCACGACGCCGTCGGCCTCGGTATCGCGTGCCAGGCGCACGGTAATGGCGCCCGGGGCGCTGCCGATCGCGCGCGAAGCGTTGGAGACCAAGTTCACCAGGATTTGATAGCACTGACCGGAGTCCCCCATCACCAGCGGCACCGGGGCGAGCTCGGACGCGAGATCGATCGTCGTGGGAACCAGCGAGCGCAGCAGCTTGATGCCCTGGGCGACGACCTCGCCCAGATCCACGGGCTTGTGCTCGACCGATTGCTTTCGCGAGAACGTCAGGATCCGCCCCACGAGATCGCGGGCGCGGTCGGCTGCTTGTATGACGAGATCGACGCTCGCGCGGTCGCGCGAGCCCTCGGGCAGGCGCCGGGCCATGGCTTTGCTCAAGGCCACGATCGGGACGAGCGTATTGTTGAGGTCGTGGGTGATGCCGCCCGCCAGCGTGCCGAGCGCCTCGAGCTTCTGCGAGTGGTGCAGCTGAGCTTCGAGGTCCCGTCGCTTTCGCTCGCCCTCGGCGATCTCCGTTATGTCGGTTCCGACGATGACGCGCACCCCATCCGGAAGACTGCGCTTCTCGACTTTGAGAGTTTGCCCATTCGCGAGCGTGATCGTCTGGTCGGTGTCCTGATGGTGCTGGCGCATGCGGTCTTGGACGAACTTCGCAGGCTGATCCAGGAATTCGCGGTGCAACTTGTATTTCGCCCGAAGCTCCATGCACTCGCGGTAGGTCTTGCCCTCCAGCGTTACGTCCGGCGGCAGGTCCCTGTCTCCTACGCGATAACCCTCGCGGTAATTGCGGTTGTGCGCGATCATGCGATCGTTCGCGTCGAAGATCGCCACCAGATGCCCAACGCTGTCGATGGCGTCCCGAAAATACTGCAGCAACTGCCGTTGCGAGCGATCCTCCGCATTGACCTCGCGCGCGAGCACGAGGCGACGGCCTCCGTCAGAAGGCGTTCCGAGACTCAGGGCCAGCGTCCGTCCGGCATTCTCCTTCAGGGCCATACGGATCTCGATGGTTCTCGGCTCTGAGGTGCTGGCGACCGCGCTCAGGAGTGCAGAGCGATCGGCGTCATCGCACAAGAAAGCGAGCTCCTTGCCGACAAGCGTCTCCGCCGTGCAATCGAATAAACTGGCAAAACCCGCATTGACCGTTTCGATGACGGCGGACGCGCCGCCGACCAATGCTGCGGGCTCGGGCAAGGCGTCGACAGTGCGTGTCCAGTCGGCGAGGCTGAGCATCACGTGTAAAGGCCCAATGGTGCCAAGGGCGCGACGGACCAGACGTTAACAGTAGATGATTGAGAACCCGTTAGCTATGTTCCCGTGGGAATTGCAGCGATTGGTTGTGTTCGCTGGCATCCAATTTGCTTGAAGATTGTGCGAGCTTCTCCGTTAGAGGTGAGCTTCTCCGTTAGAGGGATAACGATAGATGCCAGCCGACATTGGCCACAATCAGGGCCCTCCGCTCGACGAGGTGGGCCTCAGCTGGAGCGGATACTGCTGGCGCCGCGCGCATCGCCGCGCGTGGAAGACCCCTGGCCGGGAGATCGCGCTCGCCCGCCTTGCCCGCGCGCAGGAGCTGGGCATGAGCTATCGCGAGTACACGGCGATCATTCTCGACCGCGGAGTCCATCTCTAGCCCGAGCGACGGACCGGCCGGTTTGACCCGATTCGGGGGCGTCGATACGATCCGCCTCCCAGCAATCCGGCTTGGTCGCCCGTGCCCATCGCCTTCCGCTTCGATCCTGTCGCTCTGCCGCCCGCCTGCGAGTCGTTGCGCAAGGAGGTCCGTGCATTCCTAGCGGACGCGCGGGCGAGCGGGCTCTGGGCGCCCGCGGGAGATTTCGCCACCAACCATTCGCCGGAGTTCAGTCGCGCGATCGGCGCCCGCGGCTGGATCGGCATGACCTGGCCCAAGAAATACGGCGGCCAGGAGCGCAGCATGCTGGAGCGCTACGTCGCGACCGAGGAGATGCTGGTGGCGGGCGCGCCCGTGGCGGCGCATTGGATCGCCGACCGGCAGAGCGGGCCGCTGCTGCTGCGCTTCGGCACGGAAGAGCAACGTCTCGAGTTCCTGCCGGCGATCGCCAAGGGCGAATGCTACTTCTGCATCGGCATGAGCGAGCCCGATTCGGGCTCCGACCTCGCCTCGATCCGCACGCGCGCCGACAAGGCGGACGGCGGGTTCCGTCTCAACGGGCGCAAGGTCTGGACGAGCCACGCGCATCGCTCGCACTACGCGATCACGATCTGCCGCACTTCGTCCGCCGACGGCGACCGGCATGCCGGCTTGTCTCAGTTCATCGTCGACCTCAAGGCGAAGGGCGTCACCATCCGCCCGATCAAGAACCTCGCGGGCAATCTCGATTTCAACGAGGTGACCTTCGACGACGTGTTCCTGCCGTTAAATCGCCTGGTCGGCACGGAAGGCGCGGGCTGGCAGCAGGTGACCAGCGAGCTCGCCTTCGAGCGTTCGGGGCCCGAGCGCTTCGTCAGCACGTTCCGCCTTCTGGTCGAGTTCGCGCGCCGGGTCGGCGCCAATCCGGATCCGCGCGCGGCCGAGGCATTGGGACGCCTCACCGCCCACCTCTGGACGCTCCGGCGCATGTCGCTCTCCGTTGCGGGTATGTTGCAGGCGGGCGAGATGCCCAATCTCGAGGCGGCGCTGGTGAAGGATCTCGGCAATAGTTTCGAGCGCGAAATCCCCGAGCTCCTCCGGCTCTTGGCGCCGCGCGGCTCGCGCAGCGGCGGCAACGACCGGTTCGAGGAGACGCTCGCCGAGGCCGTGCTGCACGCGCCGTCCTTTACCCTGCGCGGCGGTACGCGAGAGATCCTGCGCGGCATCATCGCTCGCGGCCTCGGTCTCCGATGACCGACACTCTCGTCTCCGACGCGGCGGAGCGCCTATTTGCCGATCTGGCCACGCCCGACGTTGTGAACGCCGCCGAGGCTGGCACGTGGCCCGCGGAGCTCTGGACCGCGGTGACGGAGGCGGGCTTTCTCGATGCGCTCGGCGGTACGTCCGGCGGCGCGCTCGACGGGCTCGGCGATGCCGTCGATGTGCTGCGCGCGGCCGGCCGCTATTCCGTGCCGCTGCCGGTGGCGGAGACGATGCTGGCGCGCTGGCTCGCCAACCGCGTCGGATTGGCTCCGCCGGAAGGGCCGCTCGCGTTGGCGGTGGAGGGACCGGAGGACCATCTCGAGCTGCGCCGCATGGGCGCCGACTGGCAGCTCTCGGGCACGGCCCGCAGCGTGCCTTGGGCCAGCAATGCCAGGGGTCTCGTGGTGTCCACCAGCGTGGCGGTGGCCCTGGTCGCGCCGGTAGGCGCCATGATCAAGCAGGGCAAGAACCTCGCCGGCGAGCCGCGGGACGATATCGCGTTGGAGCTCAAGCTCGATGCCCGGTCGGTTGCCGGCGCTCCCATGGATGCCGATGCCGCCGTGGTCTACCGGCTTGGGGCGTTGTTTCGGGCGGCGCAAATGACGGGGGCCCTCGAAGAGGCGCTGCAGCTTGCGGTGACCTACGCCGGCGACCGCGTGCAGTTCGGCCGCCCGATCGGCAAGTTCCAGGCGATCCAGCAGCAGCTGGCGCTGGCGGCGGAGCAGGTGGCCGCCGCCGGCGTCGCGGTCGCCTCGGCAGTCGCAGCAGGCGCCGGCGATCTCGCCTTTGCCGCGGGCGCGGCGAAGCTTCGTGTCGGCGAGGCCGCGGGCAAGGTGGCCGACATCGTGCATCAAGTTCATGGCGCCATCGGGTTCACCCATGAGCATCGCCTGCATCAGCTGACGCGGCGCTTGTGGTCGTGGCGCGACGAGTTTGGCGTCGAGAGCGCCTGGGCGCTGGAGCTTGGCCGTTTGGCGGCCAGCCAGGGCGCGGACGGCATCTGGCCTTTCCTCGCACAGCGCTGAGATGAGCTTCCCGGGCAGCGAGCGGCGCGATCTCTCCGCGTTGTTTCGTCCCCGCTCCGTGGCGGTGATCGGCGCTTCCGGCGACACCGGCCATGTCCGCGGCCGCATCACCGCGCAGCTCCTCAATTGCGGCTATTCCGGCCGGATCTTTCTCGTGAGCCCCAGGGGCGGCGAGATCCTCGGCCGCGCCACTTATCCCACGATCGCCGCGCTGCCGGAGGCCGTCGACCTCGCGCTGATCGCGATCCCTGCGGACGCGGTGGCGGGCGTGCTCGAGGAGTGCGCCGCGGCGGGCGTGCGCGCGGCCTACATCTTCAGCTCCGGGTTTGCCGAGGAAGGCGGCGCCAGACGCGAGCTCCAGTCGCGCATCCGCGAGATCGCGCGGCGTACGGGCATGATGGTGGCGGGCCCCAACGCCGTCGGGCTCATGAATGTGGGCCTTTCGCTGGTGGCGAGTTTCACGCCGGCGGTCGATCTCGCCGTCTTGCCACGACTGCGCGAGGCCGTGGCGCCGCGGCGCATCGCCGTCGTCTCGCAGAGCGGCGGCCTCGCTTTTGCGTTCTTCAACCGAGGACTCCAGCGTCGATTGCCGTTCAGCTACGTCGTCAACACCGGAAACGAGGCCGACCTCGACATCGTCGATGCCGGCGAGTTCCTGCTGGACGACCCGCAGACCGGCGTCGTGCTGATGTTCGTGGAGCAGGTTCGGCGCGGACCCGAGTTCATCGCGATGGCGCGGCGCTCGCTCCGCCTCGGCAAGCCCATCGTGGTCGCCAAGATCGGCCGCTCGGCGGCGGCGCGCCGGGCGGCCATATCGCACACGGCGAGCCTGACCGGCTCCGATGCGGCCTACGAGGCGGTGTTCCGACGCTACGGCGTGATCCGCGGCGATGATCAGGATGACATGCTCGACGTTGCCGCCGCCGCGGCACTCTGTCCGGAGCCGAAGGGCACGCGCGCGGGCGTCATCACGATTTCGGGCGGCGTCGGCGGATGGCTCGCGGACACGCTGGAGACCAACGGTCTTCTCGTGCCGGAATTCAGCGCTGGCCTGCAGGCAAAGATCCGCGCTTTCCTGCCGAGCTACGGCGCCGCCGGCAATCCCATCGACATCACGGGGCAAGCGATCGGCACGGATTTCCGCGTGCGCGCGCTCGAGGCGCTGGAAGCGAGCGACGAGATCGACGCGATCGTGGTCGCGAGCTCTCTTGCCGCGGACACGCGGCTCTCGAGCGAGCGGCCTCGGCTCAAAGAGATCGCCGGCCGGTCCCGCAAGCCGATCCTGTTCTACACCTATCCGTTACCCGCCGAGTCCGCACGCGCGGAGCTCGATGCCGTCGGCGTGCCGCTCTACACCAGCATGCGCGGCGTTGCTCGTGCGCTCTATCTGCTCGCGGAACGCGTCCGCGCTGCGGAGACCGACTCGCGGCCCGAGGCGACGCTCACCGAGCCGGCGTCGGGCTACGTCGCGGCGGCCCGCCGGCTCGACCGGGTCGGCGACACGCTGACCGAATCGGAAGCGTTCGAGATCCTCGGTGACTACGGTATCGCGGTGCCTGAGCGTCGGCTTGCGGCCAGCGTCGACGAGGCGGCTCGGGCGGCGGCCGAGATCGGGTTTCCCGTGGCGCTCAAGGTACAGTCTCCGGAAATTCCCCATAAGACCGACGCGGGCGCGCTGGCGCTGGGCCTGACCGATGACGCCGCGGTGAGGACCGCCTACGAGACCGTTCTCGCGAATGCGCGGCGCGCGGTTCCGAACGCCTGCATCCACGGCGTTCTCGTCGAGGCGATGGCGAAGCCCGGCCTCGAGCTGTTGCTGGGCGTGAACCGCGACGACACGTTCGGCCCGATGCTCCTGCTCGGGCGTGGCGGGGTCGACGCCGAGCTCGTGGCGGATCGAGTCATGACGCCGCTCCCCATCGATGAGGCCGAGGCCGAGCGGCTCATCGACCGTCTGGATCGTGGGCGTATGATGCAAGCGCACCGCGGTCGTCCGGCGCGTGATCACGCGGCGCTGGCGAGGCTCATGGTCATGCTGGGCCGACTGGCGTGGGATTTCCGCGACCGGATTCGCGAAATCGACCTCAATCCCGTCATCGTTGGCGCGGACGGCGAGGGAGTTGCGGTGGTCGACGCACTCATGGTTCAAGAGACGCGAGAGCGCTGACCAAAGGAGCATCATGCCCGATCAAGCGCCGCGGCAACGGGAGGGCGTCATCATCGAGAGCGCGGCGTCCTGGCGCATCGCCGTGGTGTCGATGCTCGTCATCTCGATCGGCTGGGGCGCGCCATATCTGATCGCGGTGGCGCTGAAGCCCATGGCGGCGGATCTCGGCTCCGCGCGCTCGGTGCCGTCGCTCGCGAGCTCGTTCGCCTATATCGGAATCGGCGTGGGCGGCATCTTCATGGGCTGGTGGGCGGATCGCGTTGGCGCCATGTGGACGGCTCTTCTGGGCTCGATCATGATCGGCGCCGGCGCCATGGTGGCCAGCGGCGGCGCCGAGTGGCAGCTCTATATCGGATACGGCGTCATGATCGGCCTATTCGGGGGTGCCGGCCTGTTCGCGCCCCTGATGGCCAATACCAGCCGCTGGTTTCATGCGCGGCGTGGCACGGCGCTCGCGATCGTGGCCAGCGGCCAGCAGATCGCCGGTGCCTGCTGGCCTCTGGTGTTCCGCTTCGCGCTCGACCGCGTGGGCTGGCGCACCACGCTCTTCTGGTATGGCGCGCTCGTTCTGGCAGTGGTTCCGGCGCTTTGTCTCATGCTGCGTCATCGGCCGCCCGTGCCCGCGGCGTCCGCGCCGGTCCGTGGGCCGCACGGGACGGGCCGCCCGCCGGAATTCGCGTCCAACGCCGTCCAAGCCGTGCTGTGCGCCGCCATCGTCTGTTGCTGCGTTCCGATGGCTCTGCCCTTGGCGCATCTCGTCGCATTCTGCAGCGACCTCGGCTACGCGCCGGCTCGCGGCACGGAGATGCTGACTCTCTTGCTGGTGGCCGCGTTTCTGAGCCGGATGATCTGGGGGCGCATGTCCGACCGCATCGGCGGACTCAAGACCATCATGGTGGGCTCTCTTGCCCAGGCGGTGTTCCTCGCGTGCTATCTCTTCGTCGACAATCTAGTCGGGCTCTACGCGGTGTCGGCGGCATTCGGGGTGGGCTTCGGCGGTATCATTCCGAGCTACGTGCTGACGGTGCGAGACCTGTTTCCGGCAAGCGAGGCCGGATGGCGCATCGGGACCGTCCTGCTGTTCGGCCTCTTGGGCATGGCGCTCGGCGCCTGGATGGGCGGCGCGATCTATGACTGGTTCGCCTACTACAAACCCGCCTTTGCCGCCGGCGTCGCTTTCAACATCGGCAATCTCGTCCTGATCGGAAGCTTGCTGGCGCGGGGCACCCGGCGGCCGATCTTGCCGATAGCGCGCACCGCTTGAGGAGATAGGGACATGACCGACAGCATCCGCTTCGAGATCGATGGCGGTATCGCCACCATCACGCTCAATCGCCCCGAGCGCATGAATGCGTTCACCTGGGAGATGATCGATGCCTGGGCCGAGGCGCTGGCGGAATGTCGACGCAACGACGCGGTCTCGGTGGTGATCCTCACCGGCGCCGGCAAGGCCTTCTGCAGCGGCGGCGACATCGGCGAGATGCGCAAGCGCGGCGATCTCACTCCCCTCGAGCGCAAGACCGAGCTCGAGCGCCATGTGCACAAGATCCCGCTGGCGATGGAGGCGCTCGACAAGCCCGTGATTGCCGCCATCAACGGCGCGGCGACCGGCGCGGGCCTCGATCTCGCGCTCATGGCCGACCTGCGCATCGCCGCCGAGAGCGCGCGGCTGGGCGAGACCTACGTCAAGGTCGGACTGGTACCGGGCGCCGGCGGAGCCTGGCTCTTGCCGCGGCTGGTCGGCACGGCCAAAGCGCTGGAATTGTTCTGGACCGGCGACATCATCGACGCGCGCGAGGCCGAGCGCATCGGCCTCGTCAACAAGGTCGTGCCGGATGCCGAGCTCATGGCCGTCACCCGCGCGCTTGCCGAGAAGATCGCCAGCGGGCCGCCGCTCTCCGCCCGCTTCATCAAACGGGCCGTGTACGAAGGCGCGCGCAGCGATCTTCGAAGCGCGCTCGACCTCATCTCGTCGCACTACGCCGTGGTCGCCACCTCCGCCGATCATCGCGAGGCCGTCAACGCCTATCTCGAGAAGCGCAAGCCGGTTTTCACGGGACGTTGAGCCTGGGTTCCGACCCGGTCAACGCAGTCCGAAATAGGCCCGCCGCAGCGCGTCGTTCGCGTGCATCTCCGCGACGCCGCCCGCGAAGCCGATCCGGCCGCCCTCCAGGGTATAGACGCGGTCGGCGAGGTCGAGGAACCGGACGTTCTGCTCCGCGACCAGGAGCGACAAGCCCTGAGCGCGGAAATCGCGGAGCACGCGGATGACCTCGTTGACGAAGAGCGGCGACAGGCCCGCCGACGGCTCGTCCATCACCAGGAGCTTGGGATTTCCGGCCAGCGCCTTCGCGACTCCCAACATCTTGCGCTGGCCGCCGGAGAGGCTACTCGCGAGCGCCCGCTTCTTCTCGGCGAGCGCGGGAAACACGGCGTAGAGCTCCGCGGCGCGCCCGCCCGCCTCTCTGCGATCGAGGAACTGCGCGCCGATGCGGATGTTCTCCTCGATGGTGAGCCCGGGGAACCCAGCGGTCTCCGACATATAGACCATGCCGCGGCGGACCCGGCGATCGGTGCGCAGCGCGGTTACGTCCTCGCCCACGAAGCGCACCGCGCCACGCCACGCTGGCAGCAAGCCCATAATCACCCTGAGGAGCGTGGTCTTGCCCGCGCCGTTGGCGCCGAGCAGAACCACGCTCTCGCGCTCGTGCACGGTGAGGCTCGCTCCCCACAGCACCTGCACGCGCCCGTAGCCGGCTTCCACCGCGTCGACGTCGAGCAGCGGCGCGCGCTCAGGCGGCAGCATGGTCGGCTCCAAGGAACACTTCGACCACTTGCGGCTCCCGGATCGCGTCGGCAAGCACGCCTTCGAAAATCTCCTTGCCGGCGTTCAAGACGATCACGCGGTCGGTGATCTCCTCGATGAAGCCCATCAGGTGCTCGACCACCAGGAGCGCGATGCCCGTGCGGGCGAGCTCGCGAAGCTTCACCGCCACGCGCGCCAGCTCCGTGGGGTTGAGACCGGCCGCGAGCTCGTCGACGCACAGGAGCCTCGGGCCGGTGGCGAGCGCGCGCGCCAGATCCAGCATCTTCTGCTGGGCGCTGTTGAGCTCGCCCGCGCGGCGGTTGCGCGAGGAGTCGAGGTCGACGGCCGCGAGCAGCGCACGGGCGTCGACCGCTCCCGCGGGATTGCGCCCGTAGGCGATCGCGACCTCGATATTCTCGTGCACCGTCAGGGTCAGGAACGGCTTCGGCACCTGGAAAGTCCGGTTGATGCCGAGATGAGCGAGGCGATGAGAGGGCAGGCCGCCCACCGAGCGCCCCTCGAAGCGCACGCTGCCGCCGTCCGGCGGGTAGAGGCCGGTGATCACGTTGATGCAGGTGGTCTTTCCGGAGCCGTTGGGTCCGACCAGGCCTAGGATCTCGCCGGCGTTCAGATGGAAGTTGACGCCGTCGAGGGCGCTGAAGCCGCCGAAGCGCTTGACCAGGCCCTCCACGCGAAGCAGCCGAGCATCAGGGGACATCGATCCCTCGCCGGCGCAGGAGCGAGGTCAGCCCATTGGGCAGAAACAGCACGAGGCCCATGATCAGGCAGCCGTATATGAGCTGGAAGTACTGCGGCGCCGTGATACCGATGGTGTTGTAGATGCCGTAGAGGATGACGACGCCGAGGATCGGGCCCAGCACCGTCGCGGTGCCGCCGAACAGCGCGAAGACGATGGCGAAGATCGTGAACTCGCCCTGGAAGGCGGTGTCGGCGTAGAACACCGATACGTACCAGGCGAAGACACCGCCCATGAGGCCCGCGATCAGCGCCGAGAGCAGCCAGGCGATGATCCTCGCGCGCACCACGTCGATCCCGGCCATAGCCGCGCTGATTGCGTCCTCGCGGATCGCCTGAAGCGCGAGACCGAAGCGGGAGTTCCGGAGGTAGATCACCAGGAGCAAGGTCGCGGCCAGGATCGCGAGCGCGGTCGCATAAGCGAAATCGGGCGCGTACACGCCCGAGAGACTGACCCCGTAGGGCCCGCCGGTGATCGGCTCCAGCGCCGGATTCGAGACCACCTGCAGCACCGCGAGGGCCGCCGCAAGATTGGCGATGGAGAAATAGGCTCCCGAGAGCCGGAAAAGCGGCGTCAGCAGCAGCCCCAGCATCATCGCCGCCGCGCCGGCCACCGCGAGAGCCGCGAGCGGCGGCGCGTGCAGGTGCATGACCATGAGCGAGAATCCGTAGGCGCCGGTGCCGAAGAACCCGACATAGCCGAAGGGCAGATAGCCCGTGAAGCCGTAGATGACGTTGACGCCCTGGGCGAGCCCCATGAACACGACGAAATTGAACAAGAGAAGATGGTTGCTGTAGACCGCCGGCAATGCCGCCAGCACCGCGATTACCGGCACGAGCACGGCGAGTACGTGGCGCAGCAGCCTAGGCACGCCGCACCTGCCGTCCCAGCAAACCGCTCGGCCGCACGAGCAGCACCGCGATCAGCACGAGGTAGGGCAGCAAGTTCGCCCAGGAGCTGAGATAGCGTTGCATCACCATATAAGAGACGCCGTAGAGTATTCCGCCGAGCACGGTGCCCAGCGGATTGCCGAGCGAGCCGATCACGATCACCGTAAAGGACGTGATGGTGACGTCCACGCCCATGGCGGGCGTGATGACGTTGAGCATGAACGGCGCGAACACGCCCGCGACCGCCGCGAGCCCCAAGCCGATCCCGAACGCGATCGCGGAGACGCGGTGGACGTCGATGCCCGTGCTCACGGCTTCCTCGCGATGCACCATCACCGCCCGCGTGAGATAGCCGATCCGCGTCCGATACAGGTAGAGATAGATGCCGACCACCGCGACGGCGCTGACGCCGGCGCTGATGACCCAGGTCTTGGGAAAGCTCTGGCCGAGGATCGCCATCGGCCCAACCGCGAGCGCGCGGCCGGGGATCGAGTGCTCGCTGGTGCCGAAGGAGATCGTCGCGAGCGCCTGGATCACCTGAGAGAGCCCGAAGAACAGGATGATCGAGAGCATCTCGGGATCGCGCGCGGTGAGAAGCCGCGGCACCAGGGCGTAGTAGAGCGGAAACGCCAGCAGCGCGAACAGTGCGAAGACGAAGAGCGCCGAGACGATCGGCGAGGCGCTCAGGAACTCGAACGCGAAATAGGCGGCGAAGGCGCCCAGCATCAGGAAATCGCCATGCGCGAGATTGACGATGCGCATGACGCCGAAGATCAGATTGAGGCCGAGCCCGATCAGGCTGAAGTAAAGACCATAGATGAGGCCGCCGACCAGGCTGAAGAACAACCCGTTGACGATCTCGGTCGCGAGCGGAGACGAGAGCATGCGGCGGGCGCGGCCGCTATGTCAGGCGAGCGGGGCCCGCGAGGATCGCTTCAGGGCGCCGGATAGACCGGCTTGCCCGTGGCCGTGTCGTGCGGATAGATGCTGACGAATTTGATGCTGCCCTTGCCGTCCGGCACCAACTGGCCGAGCGGAGTGAGCGAGCCGATCTGCGCGCCGGTGGCATCGATCTCGAACAGGCCGTCGATGGTCTTCAGCTTGCCGGAGACCGCATCGAACGCCTTGCGCAGATCCAGCTGATCGAGGCTCGCGGTCTCGCCGAGCGCCTTCTCGAGCACCAGTCCCGTGGTGTAGCCGGCCACGGAGTTGAAGCCGAACTCGACCTTCCCATCGGGATACTTCTTGTGCCAGGCGTCCTTGTATTCTGTGAGCGTCATGCCGAAGTCGGGCTTGTATTCGAGCTCGCTGGAGGGGACGTAAGTGAAGACGTGCTCGAGCCCCTTGGCGCCGACGTTCTTTTCCAGAAGCTCGGTCTCGAGCCCCGGATAGATCGCGAACAGCATTTTGAATTGGGCGCCGCTGTCGGCGAGACTCCGCAAGAAGGCGATGTCGTTGGTCGCATAACCGAGATGGATCACGGCGTCGGGGTTCGCCGACTGGATTTTGTTGATGTAGACGGTGTAGTTCGAGGTCTCGGTCGGAATGCCCTCGTCGTACACCAACTCGACGCCGGCTTTCGCCTCGGTGACGAACTTCCGCACGGCAGCCGCCTGGGTTCCGGTGAAATCGTTCGTCGCGTAGATCATGGCGACGCGCTTGATGCCGAGCCCAGGTCCGTCATGGGTCAAGAAATCCGCCAGCGGCTTCGGCCAGATGCTGGAGACGGGATCGGCGATCAGCACGATGTAGGGATTGTCCGGCGAGAAGAACTTCGCGCCCGTGCCGGTCTGGTCGATCAGCAGCATCTTGTGATCGCGCGCGATCGGCACCGCGACCGAGGTGAGCACGGAACCCGAATCCGAGATCAGAACGTCGACCTTGTCCTGCGTGATGAGCTGATTGTAGAGCGTGGCGGCGGTCGCCGTGTTGCTCTGGTCGTCGTACTCGACCATTTTCAGCGGGATTTTCTTGTTGAATGCTCTCACGAACACGCCGCCCTCGGCGTTCTTCTGGTCCATCCAGAGCTTCAACCCGAGATGCACCGGCATCGAGATGCTGGCGAAGGTGCCCGAGGACGCGTAGAGCGTGCCGAGCTTGATCTCGCTGGGCGCTTCCGCGGCAAGCGCCGATCCGAAACCCAGGAGAGCCACGAGTGAAAGGCCGAGCAAGGATCTGCGAAACATAAGGCGCGCTCCCCGAGGTTTATGCTTTGGCCGGCATGCTAGCGACGGCCCTTCCGGGGTGTCAACGCGACAAGGCGCGACAGGTCTCAGCTCAGCCCCGCTTTCACGCGCTCCGGCGACAACGGCAGGTCGCGGATCCTCGCGCCTGTCGCGTGCGCCACCGCGTTGGCAATCGCGGCGGCGGTCGGGCCCGAAGCCGCCTCGCCGGCTCCGAGCCATGGCTCGCCCGGGCGGTCGATCAGCATGACCTCGACCTCCGGCACCTCGGCGAAGGTCAAGATCGGATAGCTCTGCCAGTCGCGGCTGGTGATGCGCTCGCGGTCGAATGTGACCTGCTCCTTGAGCGTCCAGCTCGTGGACTGGACGATGCCGCCCTCCATCTGGTTCTTGAGTCCATCGGGGTTCACGATCTGGCCGGCGTCCGCGGCGCAGGTCGCTTTGAGGACGCGCACGGCGCCGGTCGCGCGGTCCACCTCCACCTCGGCCACCACCGCCACGTAGCAGGCGTGGTTCTTGTAGTGGGCAAAGCCAATGCCGCGCCCGCGCGTTCCGGTTGGCGCCGCGCCGGCTCGCCAGTCCGCGGCTTTCGCGGCGGCTTCGAGCACCGCCTTGGCCCGCGGATCCGAGAGGTGCCGCAATCGGAACTCGAGCGGATCGGCCCCCGCCGCGGCCGCGAGCTCGTCCATGAAGGATTCGATCGCGAACACATTGGCGTAAGCGCCCAGCGTGCGCAGCGCGGAGACGCGGATCGGCATCTCCGGTATGAAGTGCTGCGTCATGCGTTTGCTGGGAATGTCGTAGATCGCGATCGCGTTTCGGTCGCCGCCGCCCGCGGGCAAGGGGATCACCTCGGGGCTCGCGGGCTTCATCGGGTCCGCCAGATGCCAGGCGGCGATCAGGTTGACGCCGTCGTTGCCGCCGGGCCTCGTGCTGTGGGTGTTGGTCCAGACCTGGTAAGTCCAGTCGACTATCCGGCCGCTGCCGTCGAGGGCGGCGTCGATCTGCATGGACATGGCGGGGCCATAGGGCTCCCAGGCGAACTCGTCGTCGCGCATCCACTGCACCTTGACCGGCCGTCCCTGCGCGGCGCGAGCCAATAGGGCTGCGTCGAGCGCCGCGTCGTCGGCGCCGTTGTGGCCGTAGCAGCCGGATCCCGGCACGTGCGTGACCGTGACTTGGTCATTCCCGAGCTTGAGCGCCTTGGCGAGATCGCCGCGCAGCGGAAAGACGCCTTGAGTGTGCGACCAGACCGTGAGTTTGCCGTCGCGCCATTGTGCGACCGCGCAGGACGGGCCGATCGAGGCGTGCGCCTGATAGGGTCGCGTGTACTTGGCACTGAAGGTCCGCCGCCCTCCAGTCTCCGAAGCGGCGGTGCCGGCATCGGAGTTCGCCGTGATGGGCCGGCTCGGCAGGGATTCCAGGAATTCGTGGATCTGCGCCTGCAGGGGCAGCGATGGCTTCTGAGTCCATTTCGCGCGCGTCGACAGGGCGTCTCGCGCGGCGATGGCCTGCTCCTCACGTTCGGCGATGATGCCGAGGAAACGGCCGTCACGCACGGTCGCGACCACGCCCGGCATTCGATTAATGGGCTCGAGGTCCAGCTCGACCAACTCCGCGTTATAGGAGGGCGGGCGGACGACGCGGCCGAACAGCATGCCCGGCAGCCGCATGTCCTGAACGTATGCCGCCCCGCCCGTGAGTTTCGCGGGAATGTCCAGGCGAGGGATGCTTCGGCCGATGATCTTGTAGCGGTCGGAAGATTTCGTGAACGCTTTGGCCGTGACCTCGCGCTGGAATGCCGCCTCGGGCGATAGTGTCCAGTAGCTGGCGCTCTCGCCGCCGGCCGTGCGGATGATGCCGTCGGAGACGGCCAGGCTCTCCGGCGCCGCGTTCAGCTTGCGCGCGGCAAGGTCCAGGAGGATCGAGCGTGCCTCCGCGGCGGCGAATTTGAGCGCGGTGCCGCCGAACTCCATGGACTGGCTGCCCGACGTGAAGCCCTCGTTGGGCGTGCGCGCGGTGTCTCCGGCGATCATGCGGATGCGCGAGAACGCGACATCGAGCTCCTCGGCCGCGATCTGCGCGAGCGCGGTCACCGCGCCCTGGCCGAGCTCGACCTTGCCGGTGAAGACGGTGACGGTGCCCTCGGGATCGATGCGGATCCAGGCGTCGAGCCGCCGGTTGTTGTCGAGGCTGCCGGGGAGCCGCGCCGCGCCCTGAGCGAATGCCACACGCGGCCCGAGTCCGAAGGCCACGACGAGCGCGCCCGCGGCCTTTGCGAAATCGCGGCGCGTGAGGAGAGCGGTCACGGCGCCATCTCCTTCTGGGCCCGCTCGATCGCGCGCAGGATGCGCGTGTGGGTCCCGCAGCGGCAGAGATTGCCGGCGAGCGCGTCGCGGATCTCGGCATTCGAGGCATGGGGCGACTGATCGAGAAACGCCTTCGCGCTCATCACCATGCCGTTGATGCAGTAGCCGCACTGCGCCGCCTGCAGCTCGATGAAGGCCTTCTGCAGCGGGTGCGGCATGTCCACCGTTCCCAAACCCTCGGTGGTAGTGATCTCGCGTCCGGCGACCTCGCCGAGGGTCGTGATGCAGGAGCGGATCGCCGCGCCGTCCGCGACCACCGTGCAGGCGCCGCATTGCGCGAGACCGCAGCCGAACTTGGCTCCGTTCAGCTCGAGGTCATTGCGCAGCACGTAGAGCAGCGGCGTGTCCGGCGCGAGGGAGAACGTGTGGGCCTTGCCGTTGACGGATAGGGCGATCGGATCGGCCATGCTTGCCTCCGGAACTGATGGGTCGCCGCGCTGCTTCGCTAAACGCTAGTGCCGTCGAGTGGTAGCGGCAATGGCCGCGCCCGAATCAACGGAGCGTCGGGTCCGCCCTCGCGAACCCGTTCATTTTTTCGCGCTCTGGATCGCGCGCCAGATCGTCTCCGGATTGGCGGGCATATCGGTGCGAGTGATGCCCAGCGGGAGCAGCGCGTCCGCCACGGCGTTCATCACGGCCGGGAGGGCGCCCACGGTGCCGGCTTCGCCTGCGCCCTTGACGCCCAGCGGGTTCGTGCGGCACGGCACGTCGTGGCTCCCGACCTCGAAGGACGGGAAGTCGTCGGCCCGCGGCATGCCGTAATCCATGAAGGAGCCCGACAGCATCTGCCCGCTCTCGCGGTCGTAGACCACGTTTTCGAGCAGCGCTTGGCCCGCGCCCTGGGCGATGCCGCCGTGGATCTGGCCCTTGAGCAGCAACGGGTTCACCACGCGTCCGACGTCGTCGACCACGGTGTAGCGGACCATTCGCGTGACGCCGGTCTCCGGGTCGATCTCGACCTCGCAGACGTGACAGCCGTTGGGGAAGCTGGCGTCCGAGGGCGCCGTCACCGCGCCGCCTTGCAGGCCCAGCTCCATGCCTTTCGGCATCTTCGGCGGCAGGAAGGACGCCCTGGCGACCTCGGCGAGGTCGATGCCCCGATCGGTGCCGCCTACGGCGAACCGACCGTCGGAGAATTCGATATCGAGTGCCGATGTCTCGAGGAGATGCGCGGCGATCTCCTTGCCGCGGGCGATCACTTTCTCGGCCGCCGCTTTGAACGCCGTCCCGCCGGCCATCATGGTTCGCGAGCCGAAGGTGCCGCGCCCGTGATAGACCGCGTCGGTGTCGCCATAGTCGATGCGCACCTTGTCGAAGGAGAGCCCCAGGAATTCCTGAGCGAATTGCCGGAACACCGTCTCGTGCCCCTGGCCGTGGTTGTGGCTCCCCATGAGAACGGTCGCGGTGCCGCCGGGATCGAAGCGGATCTCCGCGCCTTCCTCCATGGGGTTGCCGTGCGGGCCGCCGGCGACCTCGATCACGGAGGCCATGCCGATGCCGCGCAGCTTGCCGCGCTGGCGCGCCTCCGCGCGCCGGGTCTCGAAGCTCCGCCAGTCCGCAAGGTCCAGGCACTTATCCATCACCGCCTCGAACTCGCCGCTGTCGTAGGTGAAGGTGAGGGCGGTCTTGTAGGGCATCGCCTCCGGCGGGATCATGTTGCGCCGCCGCAGCTCCGCGCGGTCGAGAGTCATCCCGCGCGCCGCGATATCGATGATGCGCTCGATGCAATAAGAGGCTTCGGGGCGGCCGGCGCCGCGATAGGCCGAGGTCGGCAGCGTGTTGCTGAAGACGCCGGTGACCGTCACGTCGAAGGCGGGGATCGTATAGGTGCCGGCAAGCCCGCCGAGGTTGTTGGTGGGACAATGGACGCCGCTGAGGGCGAGATAGGCGCCGAGGTTGGCGATCGTATTGACGCGCAGCGCCAGGAATTTGCCGTCCTTGTCGAGCGCCAGCTCCACGGTCGAGCGGTTGTCGCGGGCTTGGTGATCGGAGATCAGGCCTTCGCTGCGCTCCGCGATCCATTTGACCGGCCGTCCGGTCAGGCGCGCGGTCCAGAGCGCCAGGATGTACTCCGGATAGATGCTGCCTTTCATGCCGAAGCCGCCCCCAACGTCGGGCGCGATCAGCCGGAAGCGCGTCGCCGGCAGGCCGAAGACATTGGCGATCTCGTGGCGCATGCCGTGCGGTCCCTGCAGGCCCGCGTGAAGCGTGTAGCGGTCCTCGCGCTCGTCGTAGGCCGCAAGCGCCGCCCGCCCTTCCATCGAATTGGTGGTGACGCGCGTGATGAGGAAGCTCTCGCGCGCCACGTGGTGAGCGCGCGCGAAAGCCGCATCCGTAGCCGTCTTGTCGCCAACCTTGAAGAGAAAGCAGATGTTGCCGGGCGCCTCGTCCCAGACCGTGGGGGCTCCGGGCGTCACGGCCTCGGCGGTGTCGGTGACGGAGGGCAGGCTCTCGTAATTCACGTCCACCAGCTCCGCCGCGTCTTTCGCCTGGTCGAGCGTCTCGGCGACGATGGCCGCGACCGGCTCGCCCACGTGGTGCACGCGATCGACCGCGAGCGGCCGGTAAGGGGGCACGAAATTAGGCTTGCCGTCGGGCCTCTGGCGCGTCACGCGCGAGGCGAACGTGCCAAAACCCTCTTTTCGCGTGTCATCGCCGGTGACGATCGCGAGCACGCCAGGCGCCTTCAGCGCGGCGGCGGTGTCGATCGAACGGATGCGCGCGGCCGCGTGAGGCGAGCGCAGCACGTAGAGGCGGGCCTCGCGCGGGAATGTGATGTCGTCCGTGTAGCGTCCGCGACCGCGCAGGAGCCGCCAATCCTCGGTCCGCGGTATCGCCCTGCCGATCCCCATTTCCCGCATCTCTATTGACCCTCAGCTGCGATCGAGCGGGCGCGATCGTGCACGGCAAGCATCGTGCTGTCCAGGTACGCGGGCGGCTTTCACAGTGCGCAGAGCTGCACAAAAAAAGAGTCCCATGGCGAATATCCGGCAGCTGGCCGCCACTCGCGATCACCGAAAGTTGAGCGGGGTCGGACGCTGTGGAGCCTCGTTGACAGCGCGGGGAGGCCGCGGGAATGATGCGGCGCGACCCTGGTGGTCGCGCGATAAATTCGAGCTCGGCATCAATCCGTCGACCCGGGGAGGACTCTATGCGCGGACATCGGTCACTTGCGGCATGGCTCGCGCTTGTCATGGCTCTCGGTCTTGCAAGCGCTGTCCAGGCAGAGCCGCTCAAGGTGCGTGTCGGTTGGGCGGTGGTGCCGAGTCAGCTCACGTCGATCATCTTTGCGAAGAAGGACATCCTGAAGCACTACGGGACGTCCTATACGGTTGAGACCGTGAAATTCAGAGGCAGCGCGCCGCAGATCACGGCGCTGGCCGCGGGCGAGCTCGATCTGGCGGCGTTGGCGTTCTCCTCGGTCGGGCTCGCGATCCAGAACGCGCACATGGACGACATCCGCGTCGTCGCCGACCTCTACCAGGACGGCATCGAGGGTTACCGGACCAGCGAGTACATGGTGCTCGCGGACGGCCCGATCCAAACCATCGAGGATCTCAAGGGCAAGGTGCTGGCCTCGAACGGCATCGGCGGCGCCATCGACATGGCGATCCGCAAGATCATGCTCGACCACGGCATGCAGGAGAAGCGCGACTACCGTATCGTCGAAATCGACTTCGCCAACATGATTCCGGCGCTGAAGGAGAAGAGGGTCGATCTCGTGGGCGAGGTGACGCCCTTCACGATCGAGGCGCACAAGGCCGGCGGCGTCCGCACACTCTTCACGCTGAAGCAGGCCATGGGGCCCTCGCAGGTGACGCTGCTGGCGGCGCGCGCCGGCTATCTCAAGGAGCACCGCGCGGAGCTCGTGGATTTCTTCGAGGATTGGATCCGCGCCACGCGCTGGTTCCTGGACCCGAAGAACCACGCGGAGGCCGTTGCGATCCTCGCCGACTTCACCAAGAAGCCCGCATCCGAGTTCAACGACTGGGTGTTCACCAAGGACGACTACTACCGCGACCCCGACGCCAAGCCGAACCTGAAGGCGCTCCAGGACAATCTGAACGTCCAGAAACAACTGGGTCTGCTCGATACCGACATCGACATCGACATCGGCACGTACACCGATCTCAGCGTGATCGAAGACGCCGCGAAGCGCCTGCAATAGCGAGCGAGTGATGGGCGCAAACGTCCGCCGCCGTTCTCTAGCCCCTCCCCCCTTGAGGGGGAGGGTAGGGAGGGGGGCCTTCGTGCAGCTGTGGCAGCAAGGGAAGCAGCGCACTTGCTCCACCCCCCACCCTACCCTCCCCCTCAAGGGGGGAGGGGCTTTGGTTGGTCGGAACGTTTAGGTCGAGCCGATGGCCGGCACCGGGATCACTTTCGAATCGGTGAGTCATACATATCGGCCGGCGCGCGGCCGGCCGGTGTTGGCGCTCGACCAGGTGAGCCTCGCCGTGCGCGAGCGCGAATTCCTGGCGCTGCTAGGGCCCTCCGGCTGCGGCAAGAGCACGCTCCTTTATCTCCTCGGCGGCTTCCTGCCGGTGGAGACCGGCCGGATCAGCGTCGCCGGCGCGGAGGTCAGCGGGCCTGGCCCGGATCGCGGCATCGTATTCCAGAATTTCGCGCTGTTTCCGTGGAAGACGGTGAAGCAGAACATCCTCTACGGTCTGGAGAAACAGAGGCTGCCCCGGGTCGAGCGCGAGAAGCGCGCGCAGGAGTTCATCGACCTCGTCCACTTGACGGGGTTCGAGGACAGCTATCCCTCGCAGCTCTCCGGCGGCATGAAGCAGCGCGTGGCCATCGCGCGCACGCTTGCCATCGATCCCGCGATCCTGCTGATGGACGAGCCGTTCGGCGCGCTCGACGCGCAGACGCGCGGCCTGATGCACGAGGAGCTGCTGGGCATCATGGAGCGGCGCCCCAAGACGGTCGTGTTCGTGACCCACGACGTGCGCGAGGCGGTCTATCTCGCGGATCGCGTCGCGGTCATGTCGGCTCGGCCGGGCCGGATCAAGGAGATCGTGGAGATCGGCCGCAACGGCAGGCCGGCGCCGGAGATCGTCAAGTCGAGGGAGTTCGCCGACAAGGTCGAGCACCTCTGGGACTCCGTTCGGAAAGAGGCGCTGCTCGCCCAGGTTCAGAGGAGCGAGGGCGGATGAGCGCTCTCGCGCGCTACCTGCCGCTTCTCCTCCTGGCGGCGCTTTGGGAGATCGTGCCCAGGCTCGGCTTGATCGACGCGAGCTCGGTGCCGCCCTTGAGCGCGGTAGCGGCGGCCTGGTGGGAGCTGCTGCGGTCCGGCGATCTCGTCAGCAACGGCCTTTCGTCCCTTCAGAACCTGTGTGCCGGCCTTGCGCTTGGCGTTCTCGTCGGCGCCTCGCTGGGTGTGCTGATGGCGTGGTATCGGCCGCTCGACGATTTCGTGCATCCGTTGGTGCGCGCGCTCTATCCGATGCCGAAATCGGCGCTCATTCCCGTGATGATCCTGTGGCTGGGCTTGGGGAGCGCGTCCAAGATCGCGTCGATCTTCATCGGGTGTCTCTTGCCGGTGGTGTTGAGCGCCTATAACGGCGCGCGGGGAGTCGATCGCGTGCTGGTCTGGTCGGCGCTCGCCGCGGGCGCTTCCCGCCGCGCGGTGCTGTGGGAAGTCGTGGTGCCCTCCGCCTTGCCGGAGATCCTCGCGGGCACGCGCAACGCGCTGGCGCTCTCGTTCATCCTGCTGGTGAGCTCGGAGTTCGTGATCGGCCAACGCGGCCTTGGCTATCTGATCTCGTTCCTGGGCGAGGGCGGGGCTTACGACTCGATGTTCGCGGGCGTCTTGACCGTGGCGGCCGTGGGTTTCCTTGCCGATCGGATCTATCTCGCGATCATGCGGAGCGCGCTCGCATGGCGGGACTGAGCGCAGCCTCGGCCGTGCGCCTGCTGAGACGAAGCACGCTCATGCTGGTGCTGGTGGCCGCGTGGGAGCTCGCGGCGCGGCTGCACCTCACCACGGATTTTCTGCTCCCGTCCTTCTCGGCGGTGATGCGGCGGCTTGCCATCGACACCATCTCTGGCCAGCTGCCGATGGCGCTGGCTTTTACGCTCTATCGCGCGTTGCTGGGGTTCGCCCTGGCGGCTGTATCGGGCGTGATCATCGGCATCCTGATCGCGCGCGTGCGTCTCGCGCGCTGGTTCTTCGATCCTCTGGTCTCCGTGGGCTTGCCCATACCCAAGATCGCCTTCTTGCCGGTGTTCGTGTTGTGGTTCGGCGTGTTCGACGAATCCAAGATCCTGATGGTTGCTTTCTCCGCGATCTTCCCCGTGATCGTCGAGGCGGCTGCCGCAACCGAGAGCGTCGACCGCATCCTGATCTGGTCCGCCTTGGGCTTGGGTGTCAGCGAGCGCCGCCTGCTGTGGGAGATCGCGCTGCCCGCCGCCTTCCCGCAGATCATGACGGGCCTGCAGGTGGCGCTGCCGATCTCGATGATTGTCGCGGTGCTCACGGAGATGGCGATGGGCGGCGAGGGGCTCGGCGGCACCATGATGCAATCGATGCGATTTGCGGACTCGCCGGGCGTCTTCGCGGGGATCGTCGCCATCGCGGTCGCGGGCTCGGTGCTGGTGAAGGCGATGGAGATCATTCGGCGCCGCCTCCTCGTGTGGCACGCCGAAGCCGAGATGGCCTAGATGCGGCGGGTTCAGCTCTGGGCCTAGTGTGATGATTCCTAAGTTCGCAAGGCGAACTTCGGAATCTGAATCACACTAGCTTCAATAGATTAGTGGCCCGCTTATCCCTGAAATTCGTCTTACGAATTTCAGGGGCGAGACACTAGGCGCTCATTCGAGCACCGTGCCTGGCGCGATACCCGCCTCCTTGCCGGCGACCTTTGCGCCGTTGTCGATCCGGCAGCGGAGCACCTCGACGAACCCGCCGTGGGCGTGCACGGTGAAGCCTTCGGCGGTCATCGTCGCGACCTGGCCGAGCTTCAGTCCCTTGACGCTGCCGAAGGTGCGCGCGGGGATCTTGCGCGCGTCGAAGATTTGCAATCGCTTGCCCGCGAGCGTCGTCCAGGCGCCGGGCTGCGGATTGCAGCCGCGGATCAGGTTGTAGACGACATCGAGCGGATGGCCCCAGGCGATGCGCGACTCCGCCTCGCGGACCCACCCCTCGTAGCTTGCTTGAGTTTCGTCCTGCACGCGCTCTTCCGCACGGCCGGTCAGCACCAGATCTGCCGCCTCGACGAGCGTGGCGACGCCCTGCGGAAAGATCCTATCGAAATAAACCGAGCCCAGGGTGTCGTCGGGGCCGATGGTGATCTTCTTCTGGAGGACGACCGGTCCCTCGTCCAGCCCGTCGCTGGGCCTGAAGATGGTAAGACCGGTCTCGCTCTTTCCGAGCATGATCGGCCAATTGATGGAGGAGGGGCCGCGGTGCGCGGGGAGCAGCGACGGGTGGAACTGGATCGTGCCGTGCTTCGGGATCGTCACGAAGGACTGCGGCACGAACTGCGTCACATACGCCATGACGCCGATATCGACGGCGAGGCCGCGCAGGGTCGCGAGCGCCTCGTCGCTGCTGTAGCGCTGGAATTGGTAGACGGGAATGCCGAGCTCCTCGGCTCGCGCGCGCAGCGGATCGGGCTTGGTGCCGGGCTTCTCAGGCGCCACGAAGACGCCCGCGACGCTGTTGCCGCGCTCGCGGAAGGCGTCGAGCGCCGCGCGGCCGAAGGCCTGCTGGCCGATCAGGGCTAGTCGCATGGGGTGAGTCCTCCAGTCATTCGTTGTCGGCGAGGATCGCCTTCGAGACCGCGTCTGTCACCATCCGCGTGGTGGCCTTGCCGCCGAGGTCGGGCGTGTGGAGCGCGGGATCGGCGGTGACGCGCTCGACCGCGCGCATGAGGCGCCGCGCCGCCGCGCTCTCGCCCAGATGCTCCAGCATCATCGAGGCCGTCCAGAAGGTCGCGACCGGATTGGCGATACCTTTTCCCATGATGTCGAAAGCGGAGCCGTGGATCGGCTCGAACATCGAGGGGAACGCGCGCTCGGGGTTGAGGTTCGCGGTCGGCGCGATGCCGAGGCTGCCCGCGAGCGCCGCCGCGAGGTCGCTCAGGATGTCCGCGTGCAGGTTCGTCGCCACGACCACATCGATGCTGCCGGGCTTCAGCACCATGCGCGTGGTCATGGCGTCCACCAGCTCCTTGTCCCAGGCGACGTCCGCGAAGTCGCGCGCGACCTCCGCCGCGATCTCGTCCCACATCACCATGCCGTGGCGCTGGGCGTTCGACTTGGTGACCACCGTGAGCTTCTTGCGCGGCCGGCCGCGCGCGAGGCTGAAGGCGAAGCGCATGATCCGCTCGACTCCCACGCGGGTGAAGACCGCGGTCTCGGTCGCGACTTCCAACGGCAGGCCGCGGTGCACGCGGCCGCCGTTGCCGGCGTACTCGCCCTCGGAATTCTCGCGCACGATCACCCAATCGAGGGTCGCGGCCGTCGCGTGGCGCAGGGGGCCGGTAATTCCCGGCAAGAGCCGCGTCGGCCGCACATTGGCGTACTGGTCGAGGCCCTGGCAGATCGGCAGCCTGAGGCCCCAGAGCGTCACGTGGTCGGGAATCTTGGGATCGCCGACGGCGCCGAAGAAGATCGCGTCGAAGCGCCTAAGCGTGGCGACGCCGTCTTCCGGCATGAGCTTTCCGTGCGCGCGGAAATAGTCGGAGCCCCAGGGGAAATGCTCGACCGCGAGCTTGAACCCGCCGTCGCGCCGCTCCAGCGCCGCCAGCACCTCGAGCCCCGCCGCGATCACCTCCTTGCCGATGCCGTCGCCGGGAATGGCCGCGATCCGATGTTCGCGCATGAGCAATCCAGTAAAAATAGTTCTCCCTCGTCTGCTTAGCGTTCCTCCGCCGGTCCAGCAAGTGCTTGTCCCCGACTGAGCCCACGGACATGATTGCGGCAATCTCTGGGGAGGACGCCATGACCGATCGTACCCGCGTCGAGCGCATTGCGGATTATCTCGATACTCTCGCGCGCACGCGCGGCAATCTGCCGCCGCTTCCGCCGGAGATCGAACCCGCGGACCTCGACGAGGCCTATGCGACGCAGGAGATCTTGCAGGCACGCTGGGCGCAAACCCGTGGGCCCGTGGTCGGGTACAAGATCGCCATCACCACCAAGGTGATGCAAGACCTCATGGGCATCGGTCATCCCTGCGCCGGCGCGATCTTCAATCGCTTTTTCTACGAGAGTCCCGTGACCATCCGCCGGAGTGACTACGTCAATGTCGCCGTCGAGTGCGAGATCGCCATGCGCTTGGGTGCCGATCTTCCCGACCGCGGCCGACCGCACGACCGCGAGAGCGTCGCCGCCGCCGTCGAATCCTGCCACGCCGGCATCGAGATCATCGAGGATCAGAATGCCGAATATCAGAAGGTAAGCGCGCGCGGTCTGGTTGCCAACAACGCCTGGAACGGCGGCGCTGTGATCGGACCCGCCGTCCAGGATTGGCGGCGGCTCGATCTCGCGGCGCTCGGCGGCATCATGACCATCGACGGCGTGGAGCAGGGGCGCGGCAAGGGCGCCGACGTGCTGGATCACCCGCTGAATGCGCTCGCCTGGCTCGCCAACAACCGCGTCGAGCGCGGCCGGCCGCTCCGCGAGGGCATGGTGGTGCTCACCGGCAGCATCGTCAGCACCAAATGGCCGAAGGCGGGGCAGACGGTGCGCTCGAGCATCGAAGGTCTCGCGGACGCGGTGGCTAGGTTCTCTTGAAATTGGGGCAACAAGCACGCGTCCCCCTCACCCAGCTACGCCTAAGCTCGCTCTCGCTCGCTAAGGCTCCGCAACCCTCTCCCCGAGGGGAGAGGGAAGGGTGAGGGGGTGCTTTCGATCCAGACCCTAAACCGAACACCGCCTAGTGTCCCGCCCCTGAAATTCGTAAGACGAATTTCAGGGATAAGCGGGCCACTAATCTATTGAGGCTAGTGTGATTCAGATTCCGAAGTTCGCCTTGCGAACTTAGGAATCATCACACTAGTGCAGCCGCCCCGGAGGAGGCGCTTCCGCGCGGCGGCTCAGGATCGGGCTCGCCTGGTGATGGACCAGGCGCCAGAGACCCTGCTCCTTCACGAACATATTGGTGGCGGCGAGCGAGCCGCCATCGAGTTCTTCCTCGCAGGTGACGATGCCGACCTCGCCGAAGAGAAAGGCCTGGTCCTCGTGGACCACCACGTGCGGCGCCTCGGGGTTCGACAGGATCTGCCGCCAGCTTTCGAGCACGGCCTCACGGCCGCGCAACAGTTCCCAGCCAGGATGCAGGCAGAGCACCGGGGTCTCCACCGCCCACACGTGCTCCATTGCCGCCACGTCGTGTGTGGTAAAGGCCCGATAGAACTCAAGGTTCGCGGCCAGCAGCGCGTCGGCTTCGGTTTCTGTGATCGCGCCGATGTGTTCCAAAGCTCGCGCCTCCCCGTCGGTCATGATGACCGATCGGGCGCGTTTGACCAAGCCTGCGACAATTCGCGCCGCGGGTTCGTGGGATGGCGCATAATTTCTCAGTGGTCATTGCGAACGATTCGCAATAGGGTCCAATTGCGACTCATTCGCAACTAAGGTTGGGCAGGCAAGCATGGATCGGCGGTCAGGCGCTATCGTATTGATCTTGGGTCTCTTTCTGGCCGTGGGCGGGCCGGCTCGGGCCGATGATCCGCAATTCACGCTGGTGATCAAGGAGCACCGCTTCGAGCCACCGGAGCTGCAGGTGCCCGCGGGCGTCAAGCTCAGGCTCCTGGTCAAGAACGAGGACCCGACGCCCGAGGAGTTCGAGAGTACCGAGCTGCACCGCGAGAAAGTGGTACCGCCCGGCCAGCAGATCCTGGTTATCGTGGGGCCCCTGGACGCCGGCACGTATCCTTTCTTTGGCGATTTCCACCACGACACCGCGCAGGGAAAGCTGATCGCCAAATGAGCGCCGCCCGCGTTCCAGTCATCGGGAAAGCATAGCCATGATCGCCGTCGCCATCATCGTGTTTCGCGAGGTCCTCGAGGCGTCGCTGATCGTCAGCATCGTGCTGGCGGCCAGCAAAGGGACGCCGCGGCGCGGGCTCTGGGTCACGGGCGGTATTGCGCTGGGCGTGCTCGGCGCCTGCATCGTCGCCGGCTTCGCCGCCGAGATCGCCCAGGCGGTGGCGGGAATGGGGCAGGAGCTCTTCAACGCCGCCATCCTCTTCGCGGCCGTTGGCATGCTCGGCTGGCACAACGTCTGGATGGGCCGCCACGGCAAAGAAATGGCGATGGAGGCCTCGGCGCTCGGCCGCGAGGTCGCGGCGGGCGCCCGGCCGCTTTATGCGCTGGCCTCGGTCGTGGGTATCGCCGTGCTACGCGAAGGCTCGGAGACCGTGCTGTTCCTCTACGGCCTCGCCGCGGCGGGCAGCGGCGGGCTCGTCAACCTGGTCGGCGGCGGTGCGATCGGTATCGCCGGTGGTGCGATCGTGGGCGCCGGGCTTTACCTGGGACTGCTGCGGATACCGAGCCGATACCTTTTCTCCGTCACCAGCTGGATGATCCTGCTGCTCGCCGCGGGCCTCGCTTCCCAGGGCGCGTTTTTCTTGAACCAGGCGGATGTGCTGCCGGCGCTCGGCAATCAAATTTGGGACACATCGTGGCTGCTCTCCGAAGACAGCGTTCCCGGCCGCGTGCTGCACGTGCTCATCGGCTATGTGGCGCGGCCGGAGGGAATCCAGCTCGTCTTCTGGGCGGCAACGGTGATCATCCTGCTGGCGCTCATGCGCTGGTTCAGCACCGCGCCGACGCGAGCGGTCACTCGAGCGGCCGTCATTATTTCGCTGGTCTCGGCGGGTGTCGTGCTCGCGCAAGCCGCACACGCCGATTTCACCATCCATCCGCCGATCGTCGAGTACCAGGAGTTCGAGGTCGAGCACAACGGCTCCTACACCTTCGATCCCAATCCCGCCAACAAGCACAACGAGACCGGCACGCTCGAGCTCGGCTATGGCGTTCTGCCGTGGTGGGGCACCGAGGTGGAGTTCGCATGGTCGCGCGCCGCCAACGACCCGCCGCGGCGCCTGGACGAGATCAATTGGGAGAACACGTTTGAGCTCACCGACCAGGGCGCCTACTGGCTCGACCCCGGCATCTTCGCCGAGATCGGCAAGTCCGCGCGCGTGGGCAATTCCGATCATTTCGAGATCGGCCCCACGCTGCAAAAGGAATGGGGCAACACGGTCCACGTGCTGAACCTGCTCCTCGCGCACGGCTTTGGCCCGAACAACGACACCAAGAGTGTCGATTTCAACTACGCGTGGCAATCGCTCTGGACCTTGAGGCAAGAATTCAAGCCCGGCTTCGAGATCTTCGGAGACGCGGGCGAGCTCGACCGAATTCGCGGCATTCGGGATCAGCAGCTCCGCGCCGGCCCGGTCGTCTACGGCAAGGTCGGCCTTGGGTCGGCGCTTGGCGAGTTGAAATATGGCATCGGCTACCTCTTCGGCCTGACGCATGCAACCGAGAAGGGCGCGCTCAAGTGGAACCTGGAGTGGGAGAAGGTGTTCTGAAGCCGGGCCGCTTCGGTCGCCGCCACGAGCCCATTGCGGCGGGGCGCAAACTTCAATACCTCTGAGGCCCCGCAGGACACACCCCTGCGCATCCGAGCCCAGAAGGAGGAGCGCCCCCGTGATCGTGGAGCAACGGACGTATACGCTATTCGCCGGCAAGACGCCGGAGTATCTGCGGCTTTACGAGAGCGAGGGATTGCCGATCCAGACCCGCATCCTCGGCCGGCTCGTGGGATATTTCACCACCGAGATCGGGCCGCTCAATCAGATCATCCACATGTGGGGCTACGACAGTTTCGAGGATCGCGCGCGCCGGCGCGCGCAGATGGCGGCGGATCCCGGCTGGAAGGCCTATATCGCCAAGATCCAGCCCTTGATTCAGACGCAGGAGAACAAGATCCTCAATCCGACCTCGTTCTCGCCGATCCGGTGAGGGCGCGGCCGCGCTCCTGTCTTCCGTCGCGAGGCTCACGATGACCGCTCCCGCCCGAGCGCGCACCGGCGCGCAGATCCTGGTAGATCAGCTCAAGATCCACGGCGCCGACACGGTGTTCTGCGTGCCCGGCGAGAGCTATCTCGCCATCCTCGACGCGCTCTACGACGCGAACTCGATCCGCACCTTCACCTGCCGTCACGAGAGCGGCGCCGCGATCATGGCGGAGGCTTACGGCAAGCTCCGGGGCAAGCCCGCGATCGTCATGGTGACCCGCGGGCCCGGCGCCACCAATGCGAGCGCGGGCCTCCACATCGCGACCCAGGACTCGACACCGCTCATCATGCTGGTGGGCCAGGTGCAGCGCGACGCCATCGAGCGCGAGGCCTTCCAGGAGCTCGACTACCGCCGGATGTTCGGCCAGCTCGCGAAGTGGGTGGCGCAGATCGAGGATCCCAAGCGGATCCCGGAATTCATCAGCCGCGCCTATTACGTCGCCACCTCCGGCCGGCCCGGGCCGGTGGTGCTGGCGCTGCCCGAGGACATGCTGCGCGAGCCCGCCGAGGTCGTGGACGCCGAGCCCTGGCGCCAGGTCGAGACACATCCGAGCAGCGCCCAAGTTGCCGAAGTCCTCGACGAGCTCCGGCGAGCCGAGCGGCCGTTCCTGCTGCTGGGCGGCAGCCAGTGGGACGCGGACGCCGTCGACGCCATCGAGACCTTCGCACAGGCCAACGTGCTGCCGGTCGGCTGCGCGTTTCGCCGGCAGGACCGCTTCGACAACGCACTCTCCTGCTATGCCGGCGACGTCGGCATCGGCATCAACCCCAAGCTCGCCAAGCGGATCAAGGAGGCGGACCTGCTGATCGTGCTGGGCGCGCGGCTCGGGGAGATGACCACCAGCGGCTACACGCTGATCGATATTCCGACGCCGCGGCAGCACATGATCCACATCCACGCCGATGCCGAGGAGCTGGGCCGGGTCTACCAGCCGCAGATCGCGATCCACGCGACGCCGCGCGCCTTCGCCAAGGCCCTCGCCGAGCTGCCCCCGATCGAAGCGCCCCGCTGGAAATCCTCAACCGAGGCGGCGCGGGCCGATTTCGAGGCGTGGCAGACGCCGCCGCGGTCGCCCGGCAAGGTCCAGATGGCCGAGATCGTGCGCTGGCTCGACCAGCACATGCCGCCGGAAACGACTTACACCAACGGCGCCGGCAATTTCGCGACCTGGCTGCACCGCTTCCACCGTTACCGCGGCTTCGGCACGCAGCTCGCGCCCACCAGCGGCTCGATGGGCTACGGTTTTCCCGCGGCGCTCGGCGCCAAGGTGACCGATCCCACGAGGCCGGTCGTGTGCTTCGCCGGCGACGGCGATTTCCAGATGACGGGGCAGGAACTCGCCACCGCCGTCCAGTACAAGCTCGACGTGATCGTGCTGGTGATCAACAACGGCATGCTCGGCACCATCCGCATGCACCAGGAGCGGCACTATCCCGAGCGGACCATCGCGACCGACCTGGTCAATCCCGATTTCGCGGCGCTCGCCCGCGCCTACGGCGCCTTCGGCGAGGTGGTGGAGCGCACCGAGGACTTCCCTGCCGTCTTCGAGCGCGCTCGCGCCTCGGGCGGCCCCGCAGTGCTCGAGCTCAAGCTCGACCCCGAAGCCATCACGCCGCGCCAGTCGCTCAGCGAGATCCGCGCGGAAGCGCTGGCGAAGTCGCATTAGAACGCCCGAGAAAGGAACCGCCCATGGCCCAGTTCAAGAACTACATTGCCGGTGAGTGGATCGAGAGTCCGCAGGTCAACAAGAACATCAATCCCGCCGATCTCTCGGACGTGATCGGCGAGTATGCGCGCGCGGACCGCGCGCTTGTCGAGCGCGCCATCGAGGCGGCGAATGCCGCTTTCCCGAAATGGTCCATGGGCAGCGTGCAGGAGCGCTCCGACATCCTCGACCGCATCGGCACCGAGATCCTCGCGCGCAAGGAGGAGCTCGGCAAGCTGCTGACGCGCGAGGAGGGCAAGACCATCGCCGAAGGGATCGGCGAGGCCGGACGCGCCGGTGCGATCTTCAAGTTCTTCGCGGGCGAGGTGCTGCGGTACGGCGGCGAGAAGCTGCCCTCGGTCAGGGCGGGTGTCGAGGTCGAGATCACCCGCGAGGCCGTGGGCGTCATCGGCCTGATCACGCCCTGGAATTTCCCGATCGCGATCCCCGCCTGGAAGATCGCGCCCGCGCTCGCCTATGGGAATTGCGTGGTACTCAAGCCCGCCGACCTCGCGCCCGGCTGCGCCTGGGCCTTGACCGAGATCATCAGCCGCTCGGGCTTGCCGCTGGGCGTCTTCAACCTGGTGATGGGGCCGGGCTCGGTCGTGGGCGACACCATCGCGAAGTCGCCGCATGTGCACGGCGTAAGCTTCACCGGCTCGATCTCCGTCGGCGCCGGCGTGCGCAACCTGGTGGCGGGCCGCGGCGGGCGCATCCAGCTTGAGATGGGCGGCAAGAATCCGCTGGTGGTGCTCGACGACGCCGATCTCGGCGCCGCTGTGGGCTCGGCCGTTAACGGCGCCTACTTCCAGACGGGCCAGCGCTGCACCGCCTCGAGCCGCTTCATCGTCACGGCAGCCATCCACGACAAGTTCGTGGGCGCGCTGGTCGAGCGCATGCAGAAGCTGGTGATCGGTAACGGGCTCGATCCCAAGACCGAGATCGGGCCGGTGGTGAGCGCGCAGCAGCTCGATCAGGACCAGAGCTACGTCAAGATCGCGCGCGACGAGGGCGCCACCTTGAAGCTCGGCGGCGAGCGCCTGAACCGCCCGACCCAGGGCTATTTCATGGCGCCGGCGCTCTTCACGGACACGCACAACCGGATGCGCATCAACCGCGAGGAGGTGTTCGGGCCGGTCGCCTCGGTGGTGCGCGTCAAGGATTTCGACGAGGCGCTGGAGGTCGCGAACGACACCGAGTTCGGCTTGTCCTCGGGCATCGTGACGTCGTCGCTGAAGCACGCGAGCGCCTTCAAGCGGCGCTCGCAGGCGGGCATGGTGATGGTCAATCTGCCGACCGCCGGCGTCGACTACCACGTGCCGTTCGGCGGCCGGAAAGGCTCGAGCTACGGGCCGCGCGAGCAGGGGCCCTACGCCCGCGAGTTCTACACCATCGTCAAAACCGCCTATACGCTGCCGATGTGAGGCGCCGGCGATGAACCTGCTGCAATTCAAGGCGCTCACCTTCGACTGCTATGGCACGTTGATCGACTGGGAGAGCGGCATCCTCGCGGAGCTCAAGCCCTGGGTCGCCGCGAGCGGACGCAAGATCACCGACGACCAGATCCTCGAGGCTTTCGGCGAGACGGAATCTCGGTGTGAGGCAGCGACGCCCTCAAGACTCTATCCCGGGATCCTCGCCGACACCTTTCGCGCGCTTGGACAGCGGTGGGAGATTTCTGCGAGCGCCACCCAGGCCGCGGAGTTCGGCCGCTCGGTGCCGCGCTGGCCTGCTTTTCCCGACAGCGCCGAGGCGCTGGCGTATCTCATGCGGCACTACAAGCTGGTCATCCTCTCGAACGTCGACCGCGCCTCCTTCGCCGAGAGCAACAAGAAGCTGCAAGTCGAGTTCGACAAGATCGTGACGGCGCAGGATGTCGGCTCCTACAAGCCCGACCTCCGCAACTTCCGCCACCTCCTCGCCGAGCTCGAGAAGATGGGCCTGCGCAAGGAGCAGATCCTGCACACCGCCCAGAGCCTCTTTCACGACGTGGCACCCGCGAAGTCGATGGGCCTCAAGACCGCCTGGATCAATCGCCGCAAGGGCCGCCCGGGCGGCGGCGCCACAAAGGCGCCGGCAGGCGACGCCACCCCCGACATCGAATTCCCCAGCATGGCCGCCTTCGTCGAGGCGCACCGGAAGCAGGTAGTGGCGAGCTAACATTGCCGATGCCGCGCGGCCAAAATTATCGAATGACCAGCGGGAGTCGCTGACCGAGCGCTCCCGGAAAATTGCCTGGAAATGGCGGAAGGCGCATGCTTTTGTGATATCTGCCGCCGCGCATGCAGGTACCGGCAACCGTGCGACGTCTTAGGATTTCAACAGGAGCGGGCGCTTGATGTTCACCACACGGCCGGAGCTTCGCGGCACGTTCGGCGCGGTTTCTTCGACGCATTGGCTCGCCTCTGCCGCCGGCATGAGCATGCTCGAGCGCGGCGGCAATGCGTTCGACGCGGCAGTCTCGGCAGCCTTCGTGCTCCAGGTCGTGGAGCCGCATCTGAACGGCCCCGGCGGCGACGTGCCGATCCTCGCCTGGAGCGCGAAGCGTCGTCGTGTCGATGTGGTGTGCGGCCAGGGCGTCGCGCCGGCGGCCGCTACCATCGAGCGCTTTCGCTCGCTCGGTCTTGATCTCGTGCCGGGGACCGGCCTGCTGCCCGCGGTCGTTCCGGGCTCGTTCGGCGCCTGGATGAAGCTGCTGCTGGAATTCGGCACCATGCGCGTCGAGGACGTGCTGGCGCCCGCGATCGGCTATGCCGGCGGCGGCTATCCGGCGGTGGCCCGCATCCCCGCCGCGATCGAGACCGTGCGCGAGCTCTTCGAGACGGAGTGGCCGAGCTCGGCCGCGGTCTATCTGCCGAACGGCGAAGTGCCAAAAGCGGGCCGGCTGTTCCGCAATCCCGGCATCGCGAAGACCTACACACGTATCACTGAAGCCGCGAAGGCCGCCGGCGCCGACCGCGACGCGCAGATCGAGGCGGCGCGACGCGCCTGGTACGAGGGATTCGTCGCCGAGGCAGTGGACCGCTTCTATCGGAACGAAGAGGTGATGGACACCTCCGGCCGCCGGCACCGCGGGCTCCTCACCGGCGACGATATGGCGCACTGGCGCGCGGCCGTGGAGACGCCGATCACCTACGATTACCACGGCTTCACCGTCGCGAAGTGCGGACCCTGGTGCCAGGGGTTGCTCTTCCTGCAGCAGCTGTCGATTCTGCGCGACATCGACATCGCCGCCATGGACCCCACCGGTCCCGAGTTCGTGCACACCGTCGTCGAATGCGCCAAGCTCGGCTTCGCCGACCGCGAGGCCTGGTACGGCGATCCCGATTTCGTGCAGGTGCCGATCGAGGTGCTGCTCTCCGACAAGTACGCGGCAGAGCGCCACGCATTGATCGGGGATAAGGCCTCGATGGAGCTACGGCCCGGCGCGCCCGGCGGATTGCAGCCGAAGCTCCCGCGCATGGTGACGCACCGCGAGGCAGCGATCGGAGCTGCGGCCGGCGCGGGCGAGCCCACCACGGGCCGCGGTGCCGGCGAGCCCACCACCGCGCGCGAGCGCGACCGCCGCGCCACCGCCGGCGACACCTGTCACGTCGACGTGATCGACCGCTGGGGCAACGCGGTCGCGGCGACGCCGAGCGGCGGCTGGCTGCAGAGCTCGCCGGTGATCCCGGAGCTGGGCTTCGGTCTCACCACGCGCGGCCAGATGTTCTGGCTTGAGCCCGGGCTCGCCGGCAGCCTCGCGCCGGGCAAGCGCCCGCGCACCACGCTGACGCCCTCGATGGTGCTCAGGGACGGCGAGCTCACCATGGCCTTCGGCACGCCCGGCGGCGATCAGCAGGAGCAGTGGCAGATGGCCTTCTTCCTGCGCCATGTCCATCACGGCATGAACCTGCAGGAGGCGATCGACACGCCCTCCTTCCACACCGAGCACATGCCGAGCTCGTTCTGGCCGCGAGAGGCGAAGCCCGGCGAGGTCGTGGTCGAAGGCGGAACGCCCGAGGCGACGGTGGCGGGTCTCAAGGCGCGCGGTCATAAGGTGCAGGTCGGCGAGAAGTGGTCGGAAGGCCGGCTCTGCGCCTGCGCCGTCGAGCGCACGCCCGAAGGCACCATCATCAAGGCCGGCGCCAATCCGCGGGGCATGCAAGGCTACGCGGTAGCGCGCTGACGCCCGAGAGTATGTCCAACCGGCCCGACGGCCGAGCAACCGGGGGAGAGTTGAATGAGCGCGATGAAACTCGGAGCCCTCGGGCTCATGATTGCGGCGGCAAGCATGGCGGCTTCCGCCGTCCCTGCATCGGCCAAGTCGCAGAAGCTGACGGTGACGGTCGAGGGTGTCGCGAAGGGGAAGGCGATCCCTGCGGACTATGCGTTTTGCGTGCCCGCGGATCAGGGCCACGTGACGCTGGGGCCGAACAAGAGCCCGAAGATCAGCTGGTCGGCGGGCCCCGCGAAGACGCAGTCCTACGCGATCATCGTGGTCGATACCGACGCGCCCTCGGTCGCGACCGACGTCAACAAGGAAGGCAAGACCATCCCGTCAAAGCTGAAGCGGGTGAAGTTCTATCATTGGGTTCTGGTGGACATTCCCGCGAGCACGACCTCGCTCGACGTTGGCGCGGACTCCGACGGCGTCACGGCCGGCGGCAAGCCGCCGGGCCCCGGCAAGGTGGGCGTGCGCGGCCTCAACGACTACACCGATTGGTTCGCGAGCGACGAGAAGATGAAGGGCAACTACGCCGGCTACGACGGGCCGTGCCCGCCCTGGAACGACACCCGCCGGCATCACTATCATTTCAGGGTCTATGCCCTCGACGTGCCGAGCCTCGGGCTTAGCGGCACTTTCCGCGCGCCCGACGCGTTGAAGGCGATGAAGCGGCACATGGTGGCGACGGGCGCGGTGGTCGGTGTCTACGCGCTCAACCCCGCGGTGGCGGTGAAGATCAAGCCGTAGCGGCGCCCTTCGAGCAGATGGAAACACCCCTCACCCTGCCTCTCTCCGCCGGGGAGAGGGGCCAGTCTCGCCGTATCTTCTCCCCACCGGGGTGAGGGGGTCCATGAAGGCGGTCTCGGTAGGAGCCTAAGTCATGACCTGGTCGATCCTTGCCCGCGATCCCGCGACCGGCGCCTTCGGCGTCGCCGTCACCACCAAGTTCTTCGCCGTGGGCGCTTGCTGCCCGCACGCGATGAGCGGCGCCGGCGCGCTCGCGACCCAGGCGTTGATCAATCCCACCCTCGGGCCCCGAGGCCTTCGCCTGCTGGCGGAGGGCGTGCCGGCGCGGGCCGTCATCGAGACGTTGCTCGCGAGCGACCAGGGCCGCGAGATGCGCCAGCTGCACGTGCTCGACGCATCGGGCCGCGCCGCCGCGCATACCGGCCGCGGCTGCATCGACTGGTGCGGGCATTTGATCCGGACGAGCTTCTCGGTTGCCGGCAACATGCTGGCGGGGCCCAAGGTGATCGACGACACGGCGGCCACATTCGAGGCGAGCGCGCATCTCCCCTTCGCGGAGCGGTTGATCGGCGCGCTCGACGCCGGCCAGGCGGCGGACGGGGACAAGCGCGGCAAGCAATCGGCTGCGCTCAAGATCTACGCGGGCGAGGAATATCCCTGGCTCGACATCCGCGTCGACGACCATCCCGAGCCGCTCGTCGAGCTGCGCCGGCTCTACGAGGAGGCGCGGCGCAAGTATCTGGTCTTCGGCCGCTTCCTGCCGACGCGCGTGGATCCTTCGGGGATCTTCGACCGCGCGATCATCAACGCCGAGGTGGAGCGGGTGGAGAAGGCGTTGCGGTCGTGACGTCGCGGGGGCGGCGCCCTTGAGCGTGCCCGCCCGCAAGGCGGCGCCGGCGCGCTACCTTCTCGAGGTCCGAAATCTCAGCACATATTTCGAGGTCGATGACGGCGAATTCCGGGCCGTCGACGGCGTGAGCTTCGCCCTCGTGCCCGGCCGCACCCTCGGTATCGTGGGCGAATCCGGCTGCGGGAAAAGCGTCACGGCGCTCTCGATCATGGGGCTGATCCCGCGCCCGCCCGGCCGGATGGCCGGTGGCGAGATCCTGTTCGAGGGCGTCGACCTCTTGAAGCTCAAGCCCGCGGAGATGCGGGAGCGGCGCGGCAACCTGATCTCGATGATCTTTCAGGAGCCGATGACCTCGCTCAACCCGGCCTTCACCGTGGGCGACCAGATCGTCGAGGTGATCCTGCGTCACCGCGATGTGACCAAGCAGCAGGCCACCGAGCACGCGATCGAGATGCTGCGGCGCGTGCGCATCCCCTCGCCGGAGCGGCGCTTCGAGGAGTATCCGCACAAGCTTTCGGGCGGCATGCGGCAGCGGGTGATGATCGCCATGGCGCTCGCCTGCGATCCGCAGCTGCTGATCGCCGACGAGCCCACCACCGCGCTCGACGTCACCATCCAGGCGCAGATCCTCGATCTCATGCGGCGCCTGCGCGACGAGACCGGCGCCGCCATCATGGTGATCACCCACGATCTCGGCGTGATCGCGGAAATCGCCCACGAGGTGATCGTCATGTATGCGGGGCGCGTGATCGAGCGCGCCGAGGTGGGCGCGCTGTTTCGCGATCCGCAGCACCCCTATACCATCGGCCTGCTGGGCTCGATCCCGCGGCTCACGACCGAGCAGGCGCGGCTCACCACCATCGAGGGCGTGGTGCCGAACCCGCTCGCGATGCCCGAGGGCTGCCGTTTCCATCCGCGCTGTCCGTTCGCGGTGGACGAGTGTTTGCGCACAGACCCGCCGCTGCGCGAGATCAAGCCTGGCCAATTCGCCGCCTGCATTCGCGCGCCGCTCGAGGAATGCGTGCTCTGATGGCGGCGAAATCCAACGGCGCCGTCTCGCCGCCGCTCGTCGAGGTCGAGCGCCTCGTCAAGCATTTCGCCGTGCGGCGCGGCTTCCTCGGTCGGCAAGTGGGCGCGGTCAAGGCGGTGGACGACATCAGCTTCTCGGTCGCGCCCGGCGAGACGTTGGCGCTGGTGGGTGAGTCCGGCTGCGGCAAGTCGACCACGGGCCGCCTTGTGCTGCGCTTGATCGAGCCGACCTCAGGCGCGGTGCGCTTCGCCGGCAGGAACATCTTCGAGCTTGGCCAGCACGAGGTGCGCGCGCTCCGGCGCGCCATGCAGATCGTATTCCAGGATCCCTATGCCTCGCTCAATCCGCGCATGACCGTGGGCCAGATCCTCGGCGAGCCGCTGCGGCTCCACGGGCTCGCGTCGGGAGCGCAACAACTGCGCGCTCGGATCGAGGAGCTGCTCGGCTTCGTCGGCCTCTCGCCCCACCATGCTCGCCGCTATCCGCACGAGTTCTCGGGCGGGCAGCGCCAGCGCATCGGAATCGCCCGCGCACTCGCGGTCGAGCCGCGGCTCATCGTGTGCGACGAGCCGGTCTCGGCGCTCGACGTCTCGATCCAGGCGCAGGTGATCAATCTGCTGCAGGACCTGCAGCGGCGGTTCGATCTCTCCTATATTTTCATCGCGCACGATCTCGCGGTGGTGAAGCATATCGCCGACCGCGTCGCCGTCATGTATCTCGGCAAGATCGTCGAGCTCGCGGAGAAGCGCACGCTGTTCCGCGAGCCGCGCCACCCCTATACCCAGGCCCTGCTTTCGGCGATCCCGGTGCCGGAGCCCGCGCTGCCGCGCGAGCGGATGCTGCTCCAGGGCGACGTGCCGAGCCCGATGGCGCCGCCGCCCGGTTGCAGATTCCAAACTCGCTGCCCATTCGCTAGGGATCGCTGCCGGATCGAGGAACCCACGCTCGATCCGGCGGCGCCCGGCCATACCGTCGCCTGCCATTTCTGGCGCGAAATCGAGCCGCCCGCGCGGCTTCTGCCTGCCGAGGAAGCAGAAGGCGGGAACCCGCGCCTCAAGCGTTTGCAGGCCTTTTTCACGCAACGCGCGGGCGCGGGCGCCGTGGCGCCACGGGATTGATGGCCTCACGGGGGAGTGTGGCGCGGGCTGGCCTTGGTTTTGCTATGATCGGAACAAATAACGGGAGGAGGGTTCGATGAAATTCACCAAAGCTGTCGTATTCGCTGCCGCTCTGCTTGCCACCACCGGGGGGATCGCGAGCGCGGAGACCACGCTCAGGATCGGGCTCAACGAGGACCCGGACGTTCTCGATCCCACGCTCGCCCGCACCTTCGTCGGGCGCATCGTGTTCGCGTCGATCTGCGACAAGCTCTTCGACATCACGACCGACCTCAAGGTCGTGCCGCAGCTCGCCACCGACTACAAATGGGTCGACGACGACAAGGGGCTGGTGATCACGCTCCGTCAGGGCGTCGTCTTCCAGGACGGCGAGCCCATGAATGCGCAGGCCGTCAAATACAGTCTCGAGCGCCACCTCACCATGCAAGGCTCGATGCGGAAGGGCGAGATCAGCGCCGTCGCCAGCGTCGACGTGGTCGACGATCACACGGTGAAGCTCAATCTCTCCACGCCCAACGCTCCACTGGTCGCGCAGCTGACCGATCGCGCCGGGATGATCGTGTCGCCCAAGGCCGCCGAGGCGCTCAAGGACAAATTCGGCACGGCCCCGGTCTGCGCCGGGCCCTACAAGTTCGTGGAGCGCGTCGCGCAAGACCGGATCGTGGTCCAGAAATTCGACAAGTACTGGGACAAGGACAAGATCCACATCGACAAGATCGTGTTCCAGCCGATCCCCGACACGTCGGTGCGGCTCGCCAACCTGCGCTCCGGCGGTCTCGAGCTGGTCGAGCGCCTGCAGCCCACCGACCTCGGCACGGTCCGCGCGGACAAGAACCTGAAGGATGCGTCGATCGTCTCGCTCGGCTATCAAGGCATTACGGTGAACCTGAACAACGGGCCCCGGTCGAAGAACCCCTTGGGCCAGGACGCGCGCGTGAGGCAAGCGTTCAGCCTCGCGATCGACCGCGAGGCGCTTAACAAGGTCGTATTCAACGGCGAGTTCCTGCCGGGCAATCAGTGGGTGCCCTCGACCAGCCCCTACTACGCGAAGAGCCTGGCGGTGCCGAAGCGCGACGTCGCGAAAGCAAAGGAGCTGCTGAAGGCGGCGGGCGTGACCACGCCCGTTTCGGTGACGCTGATGTTCCCGAACGATCCCGTTCAGACTCAGGTGGCGCAGGTCATTCAATCCATGACCGCCGAGGCGGGCTTCGATGTGAAGCTGCAGGCGACCGAGTTCGCAACCTCCCTCGATCTCTCAGAGAAGGGGGACATGGAGGCCTTCGACATCGGCTGGAGCGGCCGCACCGATCCCGACGGCAACATCTTCAGCTTCGTGACCACCAAGGGTCCGTTCAACGACGGTCACTACTCCAATGCAACAGTCGACAAGGAGCTGACGGCCGCGCGCACGATCGGCGACCTCTCCGAGCGGCAGAAGCACTATGCCGCGGCGGCAGAGCAGCTGCTCCAGGACCTGCCGATCATCTACCTCTATCACAACAAGTGGATCTACGCGTACACGACGAAGCTCTCGGGCTTCGCACCCTATCCCGATGGTTTGATCCGGCCGCAGGGTTTGACGCTGCAGTGATGCTCGCGTGCGCCCCGCTCATCGCCATCCCTCTCCGCCCCTCAGGGGCGGAGAGGCAAGGTGAGGTGGGGCGGGGCTGCCTCTCAGTGCCGCCAGATGACGACCGATGCTGACCTACCTCGTCCGTCGTATCGCCATCATCATCCCGACGCTGTTCTTCGTCTCGATCATCATCTTCGGGCTGCAGCAGCTGTTGCCGGGCGACCCTGCCCTCGCGATGGCGGGCGAGGAGCGGGATCCCAGCGTGATCGCGTTCCTGCGCCACAAGTATCATTTGGACCAGCCGCTCCCCGTCCGTTACGGCCTCTGGGCCATGGGCGTGCTCCGGGGCGATCTCGGCGAGTCCATCCGGATCAACAAGCCCGTGCGCGACTTGGTGCTGGAGAAGTTGCCGGTGACGGCGGAGCTCGCGGGCCTCGCGCTCGTAGTGGCGCTGGTGATCGGCATCCCCGCCGGCGTGATCTCCGCGGTCAAGAACGGCACGGTGATCGACTACGCCGCTAATGTCTTCGCGCTTTGGGGACTCTCCACGCCGAACTTCTGGCTGGGCTTCCTGCTGATCCTGCTGTTCTCCGTGGATCTCGGCTGGCTGCCGGCCTCGGGCTTTGTGAGCCCGGCCGAGAACCTCAAGCAGAACATTCTCACTCTGATCATGCCGGCCTTCGTGCTCGGGAACGCCATCGCCGCCGTGATGATGCGGCACACGCGGAGCGCCATGCTCCAGGTGATGAGCGCCGACTACGTGCGCACCGCGCGCGCCAAGGGCCTGAGCGAGCGCGTAGTCGTGCTGAAGCACGGGCTCAGGAACGCGCTCATTCCCGTGGTGACGCTGGGCGCGCTGGAGTTCGGCCAGCTGCTCTCGGGCGCGGTGCTGACCGAGCAGGTGTTCACCATCCCGGGCTTCGGCAAGCTGATCGTCGACGCCGTGTTCAACCGCGACTACGCCGTCGTGCAGGGCGTCGTGCTCTGCACCGCCACCGCCTATATCGTGCTCAACCTCTGCGCGGACATCGCGTATTTCCTGGTCAATCCGCGGCTGCGTGCGTGAGGGGACAGCACCGATGACCGCCATCCCCGTCGATACCGAGCGCGCCGCGCGGGACCTGCCCGACGATCAGCCCTGGAAGCGCGCGCTTCGGCGCCTGGTACACCGGCGCGGCGCCATGGTGGGCGCCGCCGTCGTGCTGTTCTTCGTGCTGGTCGCGATCTTCGCGCCGCTGATCGCACCCTATGCACCCATAGCGACCGACTGGGGCGCCGTGCGCAAGGCGCCCAGCTGGGCGCACTGGCTCGGCACCGACGAGATCGGCCGCGACGTGCTCTCGCGCGTGATGTTCGGCGCGCGCGCCTCGCTCGAGGCCGGCGTGGTCTCCGTACTGATCTCCCTGTCGCTGGGCATTCCCATCGGTTTGCTCTCGGGCTACGTCGGCGGCCTCCTCGACGGGGTCCTCATGCGCATCGTCGACGCCATGCTCGCCTGCCCGTTCCTCATCCTGGCGATCGCGCTCGCGGCCTTCCTCGGCCCCAATCTGACCAACGCGATGATCGCGATCGGCATCTCCGCGATGCCGGCCTTCATCCGGCTCACGCGCGCCCAGACGCTCTCGACCAAGGTCGAGGATTACGTGGAGGCCGCCAAGGCCGTGGGCAATCCGCACTATCGCATAGTGCTGCGCCACATCCTCCCGAACATTCTGGCGCCTATCATGGTGCAGGCGACGCTCGCGATCGCCGCCGCGATCATCGCGGAGGCGAGCCTCTCGTTCCTCGGGCTCGGCCAGCAGCCGCCGGACCCGAGCTGGGGCAGCATGCTCAACACCGCCAAGAACTTCCTATCCCAAGCGCCCTGGATGGCGTGGTGGCCGGGCCTCGCGATCTTCGTGGTGGTGCTGTCGTTCAACCTGCTGGGCGACGGCCTGCGCGATGCTCTCGATCCCCGTCACCGCTAGCGTTCACGCTTTGCGCGGGGCGCGGCGGCGCTTGCGTTTGCGCTGGTGGCGCCAGAGATAGGCGATCAGGACGACGATCGCTGCGCCCGCAAGGACGACCACCATCGGCTCGAGCGAACTCACCCAGGCCATGATCCGGTGGAAGCGCCGTCCGAGAAAATAGGCGAGGCCCACCCAGAAAGAGACCCACAGTGCCGCGCCGGCGGCGTTATAGATCGAGAAGCGCCACACGTTCATGCCCATGATGCCGGCGACGATGCCGTTCAGCTGCCGCATCACCACCACGAACCGCGCGAACACCACCACCGCGCCGCCGTGCCGCTCGAAGAAGTCCTCCACCTGCTCGATCTGGTGGTGTTTGATGTGCAGGCGCGGCCCGTAGCGCAGCACCAGCGGCCGGCCGCCCTGCCTGCCGATGACGTAGCCGATGTTGCCGCCGGCGGTCGTGGCGATCCAGCACAGCACCAGAATCCAATAGATGTTGAGCTGACCGCCCGAGGCCAGGAGGGCGCCCGCGATCATCAGGGATTCGCCGGGCGTCGGCAGGCCGAAGCTCTCCAGGAACACGCCGAGGAACACGGCGGTGTAGCCGTATTCGCTGACGTAGCGCTGGGCCTCGCCGAGCAGGCTGTGGAGCATCGTACCGGGTCTGCCGAGGCCTAGGGCCGACCGGTGCGCGCCGCCGGAGCGCTCACCGTGCCGCGCTCGTGGCCGGCCGCCAGGAGTCCGGATGCTCCAGGAACGACTTCAGCGCGGCATACTGCTCCGCCGTGAAGTAGCCGAGGTCGTGGGCGACGCCGAGCACGTCCCACCAGGTCGCGAGCGCGTGCAGCTTGACGCCCTCCGCCTCCAGGCTGGTGACGCTCTGCGGGAAGATGCCGTAGTGGAAGATCACGAAGGTATGACCGATCTTGCCGCCGGCCTTGCGGATCGCCTGGATGAAGTTGAGCTTGGAGGTGCCTTCGCTCGCGAGGTCCTCGACCAAGAGCACGCGCGCGCCCTCCGCCATCTCGCCCTCGATCTGGGCGTTGCGCCCGAAGCCCTTCGGCTTCTTGCGGACGTAGAGCATCGGCAGGCTGAGCCGCTCAGCGATCCAGGCGGCGAAGGGAATACCCGCGGTCTCGCCACCCGCCACCGCGTCGAGCGACTCGAAGCCGATCGAGCGTCCGATGAGATCGCTCGCGAGATCCATCAGCTTGGCGCGCGCGCGCGGAAACGAGATCAGCCGGCGGCAATCGACGTAGACGGGGCTCACGCGGCCCGACGTGAAGGTGAAAGGCTGGTCCGGATTTAACAGCACCGCCTTGGTTTCCAAGAGGATGCGGGAGGTGATCTCCGCGGCATCCCTCGCCTCGGTCATGGTCTCGCTCTCCAAACGTGACTGCGCCGCTCTCTTTAAGGCCAAAGCGGACCATGGGCAACCTGGGAGAGGGTGCCGCGCGCGCCGTTCTCCCTTATACCTGTGGAGCGCGGTCACCGATCGAGGAGGCTCCAATGCCCGAGCTTGTGCTGGTCGAACGGGAAGATGGCATCGTCACGGTCGTGCTCAATCGCCCCGAGAAGCTCAATGCGCTCAACAAGGCGATGTGGCGCGGGCTCGAGGACGCCTTCGGCGCGTTGGAGGCGGACGACTCCGTGCGCGCCATCGTCTTGCGCGGCGCCGGGGAGAAGGCCTTCGCGCCCGGTGCCGATATCGGCGAGTTCGAGTCCCAGCGCTCCAACGCCGCGCAGGCGCGCGAGTACGGCCGGCTCATGCACGAGGTGATGCGCCGCATCGATCAGTGCCGGCATCCGACCGTGGCGCTGATCCAGGGACTCTGCGTCGGCGGCGGGCTCGAGATCGCCATGCTCTGCGACATCCGGGTCTGCGGCGAGGGCAGCCGCTTCGGCGTGCCGATCAACCGCATCGGCGTCACCATGGGCTATCCCGAGATCTCCGCGCTGATCGCGCTGGTCGGGCGCAGTGTGGCGCTCGAGATTCTGCTAGAGGGCCGAGTCTTCGGCGCGGCCGAGGCGCTGGCGAAAGGTCTGGTGACCCGCGTGGTGCCCGATGACAAAGTGGCGGAGGAGGCCTACGCCGCGGCCGCGCGAATCGCGTCGGGCGCGCCGCTGGTCAATCGCTGGCACAAGAAATTCGCCCGCCGCGTGCTCGACCCGCAGCCGCTCACACCGCAGGAATTCGACGAGCCTTACGCCACCTTCGACACCGAGGATTTCCAGAACGGCTTCCGGAGCTTCCTCGCCAAGCGTGCACCGACGTTCTCGGGACGGTAGGCTTGCGGCATCATAGCGCAGGCAAGCCCCTCTCCCGCGGTGAGCGGGAGAGGAAGGGGCCCAGCGCGACGCGCTGGGAAGGTGAGGGTGCAGGCCGGGAATACTCCGCGCCGCCACCCTCACCCTCCCGTTGCTCCGCAACGGGTCCCTCCCTCTCCCATTTCATGGGCGAGGGGCTTGTGATACCGGGTCCCGCAAGAGAGGCGCCGATGAATCGGGGAAGGCCATGACCAGAAATCTCTCGCTGCTCGCGCTCGCGATGCTGATCGCTCTGATCGCGCCTGCCCGCGCCCAAACCCTCTACGACGGCACGGCGTCCTCCTCCGTCCATGTCGAATCCACCAGCAGCAGCGACGCCGGCAAGGCGATCGTGATGAGCGTGCGGAACGCGCGCCTCGTGCCCTACGTCATCTATGTCTGGCGCGACCAGCAGCAGTCCGACGCGGACGCGCTGCAGGCGCGGCTCGCCACGATCACCACGGACGTGAAGACGCGCACCGACGCCGAGGGCGTCGACCCGAGCTCGACCGTCTCCGTCACCGTCGACGATGTCTCCGGGAAGGAGCCGCGGCGCCTCGCCTCGTTCTCCGAACCGGGCTCCGAGGGTGTCATGCTGGGCCACCGTTATTTCTCGGCCATCATGCCGGGCTGTTGCGACAGCCCGCAGATCCACCGCGTCCATGTCCTGGAAACTGGCCGGGCGCTCTTTCGCTCGACGGGACCCGATCCCGCCGGCAGCGCCGCCTGGGCGGAGGTGCCGAACGCAAGGCCGGAGATCGTCCGCTGGGCCGCCTTCGACGGCGAGGTGCAGGAGGCGGACGCCAAGCACGGGCTCCTCGGCCATATCTCCTACGGCGACAACGACGGTCCGCTCTCGGTGCTGGAGCTGCGCACGCGGCTCCGGGGCGAAGGCTACGACAATCTCTGGGAGGGTGTGGCGCACGGCGCGAAACTGATCTGGATCGATCCGCGCGCCAGCAAGGACAGCGGCGGCCCATCCTCGGGCGATCCGGATTCACCCAAGGACATCTGGGCCGCCGAAGGCACCAAGGACCCGAAGCAGCTCGGCGGCTTCCAATTGGCGGTGACGCTCGACGGCAAGCGCCTCGCGACGATCCCGATCGCCGGCGACCGCCTGGTACCAAGCCGCGCCATCGCGGGCCGCGACATCTACGTGCCCGCACCGGCGCAGTGAGCGCGATTCCTGTTCTCAGTTCCGGGTTCGTATCTAGCGGCTAAGTAACTGGCTGTTTTTTTCTGGGCGGCGATTAGGGGATGCTAGCGGGGAAAGTTTCATAGTTGAGTTTGTCGTCCATGATCTTGATCCGCCAATTCTGCCCAAGTTCGTGAAGGCGTCCATTTATCCAATCCTGAGGTGGCAATTCCGTGCCGGCCGCAAGGGCCGGAGAAATGCCATCGTGGCTCAAGATGTATTCGCGTCTCAAGCGCTCCAAGAGCATGACCCGTTGTGCGGCTTCTTGCGCGGTCGGCGATTTTGACCCTAATGCTTTCCAATCCTCGATAACGCTGCCCAATTGTTGTGTATGTATTTCCATTTGTCCGGCCTTCATCTTTATGAGCAGAGCAAATTTGGCGACATACCGATGGTCGCCCTCATCAGATAAGTAAGTCTCAAAGGAAAGAAGCCTTTCCCCATCAGGGCCGACGCTGCCGAGCATGGTTCGCTTGAGGTCTTCGGTGAGGAAATAATAGAAACCATCCGCCGGAATCGTGCGCGCATCTTTCTCAAAACTTGCTGGGTATCCTTCCAGCTTATCGCCCCATAGATAGAGATCATCCCTGCCCTTGTTGTAGAGATTCAATCGGTCGGATTGATACAACAGCAGCAATGATAGCTGCGCGCGCGGTGGGAGCGGCGGTTCGATCTTCAAACGCCGATCTTCGGCCACATACCAAGCGAAACCGACCAGGACGATTCCCCAGCCCAAAACGCCTGTCAGAACCGGCCACATTCGGCTTTCCAATCGCCCGTGAAGCCAGACAAAACCCGCCTGAGCGCCGATACCAATGGACCCGAGAACAGCGGCAGCAGAAATGAGCAGCACGCTCATTGCGGCCCGCTCGGGCAACTGAATACCGACTTTATCGAGAGCCCACATCAGGGAAGGCGCGCCGACGCCAAAGGCCCCTGATGCCACTCCGAGCCGTGCCCGCATATCCTGCACTCTATCGTTTCTTTTCTCGAAACGGCATCCGCCCGGATAATCGTCCCTGCCTTTCTCGGAGAGAAGGCGGGGCTTGACAAACGGGCCAATAAGAACAAAAGATGAACATTCGAGCAAGGGACGAGCGATGGACACGACAGCGGGCAACCGGCTGGGCGGGGCACTGCCACCGCAGGAGAGACTGACGGCTCTGCGAGAGCGGGTGGGAAAACTCGCCGGCGGGAGCTTGGGGACTCACCGACTGCTGCCGTTTGGCGTCTCCGCGATCGACGCGGCGTTGCCGGACGGCGGGCTCGCGCGTGGCGCGCTCCACGAGATCAGCGGCCTCGGGGGTGACGAGGAGGATGGCGCCGTCGCCGCAGCCTTCCTCGCCGGCATCCTCGCGCGCCTCGCGCCGCCACAGCCCGTACTCTGGTGCCTCGCCGCCGACGATCTCTACGGGCCTGGTCTCGCCGCGCGCGGTCTCGCACCGCACCGAGTCCTCTCGGTCCGCGCGCGCGACGATCGTACGGTGCTGGAGGCCATGGAGGACGGGCTCAAGGTGCCGGCGCTCGCGGCCGTGGTGGGTGAGGTGGGGGCGCTGCCGCTCACCGCGAGCCGGCGGCTGCAGCTCGCGGCGGCGAATTCCGGCGTCACGGCTTTCGTGCTCCGGCGCTGGCGCAGCGGCGCTCTCGCCGCGGCCGAGCGCACGGCTCCGGTGGCGGCGGTGACGCGCTGGCGAGTGAGCGCGGTGCCGAGCCGGCCCATCGATGACGAGCCCGGCATCGGCCGGCTCATCTGGCAAGTCGAGCTCACGCGCTGCCGCGGCGGCGTTCCCGCTCAATGGATCTTGGAGGCATGCGATGCGACGGGTCATGTCGCTCTGGCTGCCGAGCTGGCCGATCGAGCGCCGGCGCCGGCCGAGCGCCAGCCGCTCCGCGCCATCGGCTGAGGCTGGTGGTCCGATCGCAACGCTTGGCTCTCAAGCGGTGCGTGAATCGGCCCACCAAACCAAAAACTCACCCACGGTCATCGTGGAGTGGCTGGGCGGCCGCGGCTTGCTCGCGGCGGTGGACTCGCGGCTTGCCGACAGCATCGCGCCGGGCATGCCGCTCGCCGACGCCCGCGCGATCGCGCCGGGCATCGTGGCGCTCGACGCCGATCCCGAAGGCGACGCCGCGGCGCTGCGGAAGCTCGCGCACTGGTGCGGCCGCTACAGCCCCTGGACGGCGACCGACGGCATGGACGGCATCTGGCTCGACCTCACCGGCGTGGCGCATCTCTTCGGCGACGAGGCGAGCCTTGCCGCCGATCTGGTGGCGCGGCTCAAGCGGCAGGGCTTCTCCGCGCGCGCGGCGATCGCGGACACGCCCGGCGCCGCTTCGGCGCTGGCGCGAGCGGGGCGGGAAGCGATCGCGGTGGTGCCGAGCGGCGCCCAGCGGGTGGCGCTGGCGCTCGTGCCGGTGGGCGCGCTCAGGCTCCCGCTGGAAACGGTGGAGCTCATGGATCGCCTGGGGCTCCGGCGGATCGGCGATCTCTACAAGCTGCCGCGGCCGGCCATGGTGGCGCGCTTCGGCCTCGCCGCCGCCGAGCGTCTCGATCAGGCGCTGGGCACTCTGCCGGAGCCGCTCTCGCCGCTGCCGCCGACGCCCACGCGCTCGAGCCATCGCCGCTTCGCCGAGCCGATCGCGCAGCCCGAGGATTTGGCCGCCGCCATCGCCTCGCTCGCCGACGCGCTCTGCTGCGCGCTCGCGGGCGACGGTGTGGGCGCGCGGCGGCTCGCGCTGCGCTTCTATCGCGTGGATGGCGTCGTGCTCGCGCTCGAGGCCGGCACCGCCCAGGCGAGCCGCGATCCCCGCCATCTCGCACATCTCTTCGCGGAGCGCCTCGATCGCATCGAGCCCGATCTCGGCATCGAGGACATGCGCCTGGAGGCGCTGGTGGTCGAGCCGCTCGGCAACCGGCAAGTGGCTCTCGATAGAAGTACCGACGGCGCGGACGTCGGCGATGCCGCACTCGCCGCTCTGGTCGATCGGTTGGAGAATCGCCTGGGTGCCGGCGCGGTGGCGCGGCTCCAACCGCGCGACAGCCATCTGCCCGAGCGCGCCCAGGAGCGCGCACCGGCCTTCGCTGCAAAGGAGACAGGCACGCCTTGGCAGCTCGATCGCCTGCGGCCGGTGCGGCTGCTGCCGCAGCCCGAGCCCATCGAGGCGGTGGCGCCGATCCCCGACGATCCCCCGGTGCTGTTCCGCTGGCGCCGTCTCCTCCACCGCGTCCGCGCCGCCGACGGACCCGAACGCATCCTCGACGAATGGTGGCGGTCTCCCGACGAGGAGACCTCGCTTCGCGATTATTACTGCGTCGAGGATATGGATGGCCGCCGCTTCTGGCTCTTCCGACGGGGTCTGCATCCCGCGCCCCGCTGGTTCCTGCATGGGGTGTTCGCGTGACGGCTGCACCCTCACCCTCCCACTGCTCCGCAGTGGGTTC
>DATNIT010000077.1:0-17303 GCA_035604335.1 Allostellaceae bacterium
CTGGCCGGGATGATCGTGGCGCTCGACGCTTACGGCCCCGTCACCGACAATGCGGGCGGCATCGCCGAGATGGCAGATCTGCCGAAGGACGTACGGAAAATCACCGACGCCCTCGATGCCGTCGGCAATACCACCAAGGCTGTCACCAAAGGTTATGCTATCGGTTCTGCGGGCCTCGCCTAGCTCGTCCTTTTTGCCGCCTATACCGAGGATCTCCATCACTACTTCCCCAATCTCGACGTGCGGTTCGTCCTGCAGGATCCCTTCGTGGTCATCGGCCTCTTCATCGGCGGGATGCTGCCCTATCTCTTCGGCGCGCTCGGCATGACCGCGGTCGGCCGCGCAGCCGGCTCGGTGGTGATCGAGGTCCGCCGGCAATTCAAGGAGATCAAGGGCATCATGGAGGGGACGGGCAAGCCGGACTACAGCCGCGCCGTCGACCTTCTCACCAAGGCCGCGATCAAGGAGATGATCATTCCATCGCTGCTGCCGGTGCTGGCGCCGGTGGTGCTCTACTTCGTGATCTGGGTGATCGGCGGCCGCGGTGCCGCCTTCAGCGCGGTGGGCGCGATGCTGCTCGGCACCATCGTTACCGGCCTCTTCGTCGCGATCTCCATGACCTCCGGCGGCGGCGCCTGGGACAATGCCAAGAAATACATCGAGGAGGGGCACTTCGGCGGCAAGGGCTCCGACGCCCACAAGGCCGCGGTGACCGGCGACACCGTCGGCGATCCCTACAAGGACACGGCGGGGCCGGCGGTCAATCCGATGATCAAGATCACCAATATCGTGGCGATCCTGCTGCTGGCGATCCTGTCCGCGCTCGGTTGAGCAGAGGGCCGGCGCCTATTTGCCGGCGGCGCTGTTGGTGTTGAACTTGCCGAAGTTGCCGATGAGCTGCTCAATGAAGGAGAGCTCCTTGCCGGGCGCCGGCGTCGTACGCGCGACCGGCTCGATGCTGCGCGGCGTCTTGCTGGAGCGCTTCTGCACGTCCTTCACCGTGCCGTCCTTGTCGAAGATCACGGCGACGACCTCGGGATCGCGGACCTCCGGCTTGAAGAAGGCGAGTTCCTCGCTCTTCTGGCTGATATAATACCAAGTTGTGTCGTCGAAGCTGGCAACGCTCGAGGGCGAGCCCAGGAGTTGCGTAACGCTGGCCTTGTCCGTGACACCGGGTTTGATCTGCGCGAGCAGGTCGGGACTGGGCAGATTGCCGCGCGTATTTACCGTGGGGCTGCAGGCGCCCAGCGGAGCGACCAGGATGGCGGCACCGAGCACTAGGGCAAGACGGCAAGGCAGGCGTGACATGACTTCCCTCGGTCCCAACGGCATGAGTCGCGCAATCGGTGGATCCGGGGGGACATTGCACTCCGGCGGGAGCCCGTGTCAATCGCCGGGCCATTGCAGCTTGGGCGGCTGAACTGATGGGTATTGCTGAGATATTCGGCCTTCGAGCGACGGGAGAGGCGCGCGCCGCCGGCCTGCTCTATGGCCGCATCGTCGAGGCCGCGCGCGCCCCCCGCTTCTTCGCCGAGCGGGGTGTGCCGGACAATCTCGACGGGCGCTTCGAGACCCTGGCGCTCCACGTCTTCCTGGTGCTGCGCCGTCTCAAGTCGGATCCCTCGGATGCCGCCGCCGGTCTCGCGCGCGCCCTGATCGAGACCTTCGTAACGGACATGGACCGCTCGCTGCGCGAGATGGGCGCCGCCGATCTCGGCGTCGGCCGGCGGGTCAAGGCGATGGCCCAGGCGCTGTACGGCCGGATCAACGCCTACGAGGCGGCGCTCGAGGAGAGCGGCGATGCCGCGCTCGAGGCGGCGCTCAGGCGCAACCTCTATGGCACTCTCGGTATGCCGCGCCTGACGGACCTCGCTGCGGTCGCCAAGTACGTACGCCGGCAGCATGCGGCTCTGGCGGCGCAGCCGCTCTCGGAGCTGCGGGCCGGTCGAGTTGAATTCGTGCCCTTGCCGGACGCCACAGGCCAGGAGGCGCAGCGATGACCATCGTGCCGCCGGAGTTCTCGCGTCGGGTCGAGCTCGCTCGACTGGGCGCTCTCGAAGCCACCTATCCCATTTCCGCCAAGCCCGAAGAGCGGGAGGCGCTGGCGCGTCGCTTCGACCTGCTCAGCCTCGACCGGCTCGAGGCGGAGGTCCGCCTGCAGCGCATCGGCGGCGAGATGGTTCGCGTCAACGGACATTTTAGCGCCGATATCGCGCAGGCTTGCGTGGTCTCTCTGGAGCCGGTTGCGAGCGCGATCGAGCAGGACTTCAGCGTGCTCTATGGGCCGAGCGAACCCGGCAAATCCGTGATGGTCGACCTCGAGACCGATGTCGCGGAGCCCTTCGACGGCGACGCGATCGATATCGGCGAGGCCGTGGCGCAGCAGCTCGCGCTGGCGCTTGACCCCTATCCCCGTGCGCCCGGCGCGAGCCTGGAGTGGAGCGGGGACGCTCCGACCGCCGCTTCGCGCAAGCCGCCCATGAGGGAGTAACGGCGTAATAAGTTGCCATTCCGAGCGATTTTGGCTAACAAGCATCGCGCCTCCGTGGCCCCCTCTCAGTCGTGAGTTCTTTCCATGGCCGTTCCGAAGAAAAAGACCTCCAAGTCGCGTCGCAATATGCGCCGGTCGCATCATGCGCTCAAAGCCGCGAGCTACGTCGAGTGCTCGAATTGCGGCGAGATGAAGCGGCCGCACCACCTGTGTTCGGCGTGCGGACATTATGACGGCCGCGAAGTGGTCGCGGTGGCGGCGGAGAACGCCTGAGGACTGACGACGGGAGCACCGACGCCCGTGGCCGACGGGATCGTCATCGCACTCGATGCCATGGGCGGCGACCACGCACCGGAGATGGTGGTGCGCGGCGCGCATATCGCGCTGAAGCGGTTCCCGCACGTGCATTTCCAGCTGTACGGCGCCGAGGACAAGATCCGGCCGCTGCTCGCGAAGTACAAGAAGCTCTCGCGCCGCGCCACCGTGCATCACACCGATGAGGCCGTCAGCGGCGAGGCGAAGCCGTCGCAGGCGCTGAGGTCCGGGCGCAAGTCGAGCATGCGGCTGGCGATCGATGCGGTGGCCGAGGGCAGGGCGCATTGCGTGGTATCCGCCGGCAACACCGGCGCGCTGATGGCGATGTCGAAAGTCGTGCTCCGGACGGTGCCGGGCATCGACCGGCCCGCCATGGCCTCCTATTTTCCGACCCGGCGCGGCGAGAGCGTGATGCTCGACCTCGGTGCCAATGTCGAGTGCGACGCCGACAATCTCGTGCAGTTCGCGCTGCTCGGAGACGTGTTCGCGCGCACGGTGCTGGGGCTGGTGCAGCCCGTGGTGGGCCTGCTCAATGTGGGCTCGGAAGAGGTCAAGGGGCATGAGGCCGTGCGCGAGGCGGCGGCGCGCCTCCGGGACAGCTTCTCGCCCATCAGCTTCTACGGCTTCGTCGAAGGCGACGATATCGGCGCGGGCACGGTGGACGTGATCGTGACCGACGGCTTCACCGGCAATATCGCCCTCAAGACGGCGGAAGGCACCGTCAAGCTGGTGATCGAATTCCTCCGCTCCGCCTTCCGGCATTCCCTACTGGGGCGGATCGGATACCTGTTCGCTCGGGGTGCGTTCAATCGGCTGCGCGGCCGGCTCGATCCGCGCCGGTATAACGGCGCGGTCTTCCTGGGCTTGCAGGGCATCGCCGTGAAGAGCCACGGCGGTGCCGACGCGCTCAGCTTCGCCAATGCGATTGCGGTCGCGGTCGACATGAAAGCGAACGGCTTCCTCGACAAGATCCGCGATGAGCTCGCGCGCCTGCACGCCCATGGCGGAGTGCCCAAGGCCCAGTCGGCTGCGGTCTGACATGGAGCTTCGATCCCAGATCGTCGGCTGCGGCGGATACCTGCCGGAGAAGATCGTCACTAACGCCGAGCTCGCCGAGCGTCTCGCGACGTCCGACGAGTGGATCGCGCAGCGCACGGGGATCCGGCAGCGCCACGTCGCCGCCGTCGGCGAGCTGACCTCCGATCTTGCAACCGCAGCCGCCCGCCAGGCGCTCAAATCGGCGGGCATGACGGGCAACGATCTCGACCTCATCGTGCTCGCGACGGCGACGCCCGACCACACCTTCCCCGCCACCGCCACGAAGGTGCAGGCGCAGCTCGGCATGACCCGCGGCGCCGCCTTCGACGTGCAAGCGGTGTGTACCGGGTTTATCTATGCGCTGGCGACCGCGGACGGCCTCCTGCGTGCGGGCCAGGGGCGCACCGCCCTGGTGATTGGCGCCGAGACATTCTCGCGGATATTGGACTGGCAGGACCGCGGCACCTGCGTGCTGTTCGGGGACGGCGCCGGTGCCGTCGTCCTGCAGGCGGCGCCATCCGAGGAAAAGGACGGGCGCGGCATCCTCTCGAGCCATCTACACTCCGACGGCAGCAATTATAACTTGCTCTACGTCGACGGCGGCCCGTCGACCACGGGAACCTCGGGTTTTCTGCGCATGGAGGGGCGCGAGGTGTTCCGTCATGCGGTGCAGCGTCTGGCCGAGGTGGTGGACGAGGCGCTCGCGGCCAACGGCCTCAAGGAGAGCGACATCGACTGGCTGGTCCCGCACCAGGCCAATCGCCGCATCATCGACAGCATGTCGCGCAAGCTCGGCTTGAGCCCGGAGAAAGTCGTCGTCACGATCGAGCGCCATGCCAATACCTCCGCGGCTTCGGTGCCCTTGGCGCTGGCGGAAGCCGTGGCGGACGGGCGGATCCATCGGGGTCAGCTGGTACTCATGGAGGCGATGGGCGGAGGCCTGACCTGGGGTGCGAGCCTCGTCCGATGGTGATCCGCCCGCCGGTGTCCGTCGATAACATCAACTCTTTTTTGCAACTATCTGTAATTGACGGATTTTCGCCTCCGAGTTAAAGTTTTGTGTCAAAGAACACGGTTGGGGGCGCAAATGGCTGGGCAGACCGTAACACGCGCACAGCTCAGCGAGGCCGTTTACCAAGAGGTGGGGCTCTCGCGCAATGAATCGGCAATGCTCGTGGAGACCGTGCTCAACGAGATCGCCCATGCGCTGTCGCGCGGCGAGATCGTGAAGATCTCATCCTTCGGCAGCTTCACGGTAAGAAAGAAAGGCAAGCGCGTCGGGCGCAATCCCAAGACCGGGATGGAGGTCCCGATCCAGCCGCGGCGCGTGCTGGTGTTCCGGGCGTCCCACGTCCTCAAGGATCAGGTCAACGCCGCGCTGAGCAGCGCCGGCGCCGCTCCTAAGCCAGCCGCCGAGTAAGCTCCCGTGCCGGAGCTCTTCGATCCGTCGTCGATCCGACGGCAGGCGAAGTCCGCCGCCGCTTTTCGCACGATCAGCGAGGTCGCGAGCGAGCTCGAGGTTCCCCAGCACGTGCTGCGCTTCTGGGAGTCGAAATTCTCCCAGATCCGGCCGCTGAAGCGCGGCGGCGGCCGTCGCTACTACAGGCCGGAGGATGTGACCCTGCTCCGGCGCATCCGGCAGTGCCTCTACGAGGACGGCTATACGATCAAAGGCGTGCAGCGGCTGCTGCGAGAAGGCCAGCTCAAGCCGCCGGAGCCGCCAGAGCCCGTGGTGGTGGAGGATCCGCCGCCGCCGGTACCCGCCACCCTTCCGCTGCCGCTGGCCGCCAATGACCGAAGTGACGTGAAGAGCGTGCTCCGGGAACTTCGCAAGGAGCTCGCCGATCTCCGGGAACTGCTGCGCAAGATCCGTCCGTCCTGAGACCACGAGCGGGCGGCTTGAACAGCACGCTCGCATTCCCCTATAGTCCGGATCTTCCGGTCGGGCATTAGCGCAGCCTGGTAGCGCACCAGCATGGGGTGCTGGGGGTCGTCAGTTCGAATCTGACATGCCCGACCATTTCTTCTTCATGTCAGCGTATTAGACGGCGATCCGCATGTAATGCGCGAGGCGCCGTCGCCTGGCGTCAGCGCCGCCGCAACGCCGCCCGTCCGAGATCCGTCAACTTGCACACGAGCCAATCCGGCTTGGTCGGGTTGGCGAACCAGGGCTCCGCCCAGCCTTGGTCGAGGCTCGACTGAATGGTGCGTGGGCTGATGCGCTGCCCGCTCTCGTCGAACAAGGGCAGCTTCCCGCCGGGTTGATTCAGACCCCGCGAAAGCCAAGCGCGCTGGGCAGATGAGGGCCGTAGCTCACCTTTAGCCTCAACTGCGGTCGCGTTCTTCTTGGAGGGCTTGGTGTCAGTCAGGATGACCGTGGACATCGCAAGCAACCCCTCCATGAGAGAAAGTCATCGTAAACGGCTTTTCGCGCTTCAACAAGCATTCGAGTCGCGGGCGAGTCTGCGGGGGAGAGGTATCCGTGATACCGCTGCTACGAGCGCGCGAATGATCGGCCGCGCGATGAGAGCTTCGAAGGGTGTGCCGCCGCCGCGTGCGCGCAACGGAGCTTTGCGCCGAGTTCGGGACCTCGCGGGTTGCCGCTGGGGACCCGACGTGGCAGCTTAAGCCGCCCGAATTTCACGGACTCCCTCGGATGACGGCACGCTCCGCGGCCCTCTCGCTCGCGTTTGCCAATGTGGGCCACCTCTTCACGCATATGCTGATGCTGCTCTACCCCACGGTGGTGCTGGCGCTCGAGGGCCGGTACGGCCTCAGCTACGGCCAGCTGCTGGCGCTGTCGATGCCGGGCTTCGTGCTCTACGGCGTGGCGGCGTTGCCGGCGGGCTGGCTCGGCGACCGCTGGAGCGCCGAGTACATGATCGTGATCTACTTCCTCGGCAGCGGCGGCGCAGCGATCGCGACGGGGCTTGCGGACGGGCCGGTAGGCCTCGCCATCGGTCTCACCGCGATCGGCCTCTTCGGCTCGATCTACCATCCCGTGGGCGTGGCGTGGCTGGTGCGCAACGCCGAGAACCGCGGCCGCGTCCTCGGCTGGAACGGCATCTTCGGCAGCCTCGGCGTCGGCGTCGCCTCGTTCGTCGCGGGCGCGCTGACGGATCTCTGGTCCTGGCGGGCCGCTTTCATCGTGCCGGGAGCGATCTGCATGGTGCTGGGTTTGGGCCTGCTGTTCCTCGTGCGCGGCCGTCACGTGGTCGCGCTCAAGACCGACCGCAAGCCGGTGCCTGATCCCGAGCCCGCCGACGTCCGGCGCGCCTTCATCGTGCTCTCCATCACCATGCTGTGCGCGGGGATCATGTGGCAGATGCTGACGGTGTCCCTGCCGAAGCTGTTCGACCTGCGGCTCGCCGGTCTGACCAGCGGCGGCACCTTCGGCACCGGCGGCCTCGTGAGCCTGGTCTTCCTGGTGAGCGCGGGCGTGCAGATGATCGGCGGCCTGCTCGCCGACCGCTTTCCGCTGAAGCAGGTCTATCTCTGGGCCTGGGCGGCGCAGCTACCCGTGCTGATCGTGGTCATCCACGCGGTGGAAGTGCCGCTCTTAGGCCTGATGATCCTGCTGTTCTCGCTGGAGACGATGACCGGTCCCGCCGAGAACAGCCTGCTCGTGCGCTACACGCCGGGGCGCTGGCGCGCGACCGCTTTCGGCGCCAAGTTCGTGCTGGCGCAGGGCGTCTCGGCGCTCGGCGTCCCGCTGGTCGGCTACGTCTTCGACGCCACCGGCGATTTCCTCTGGATGTTCGGCATCCTGATCGGCCTCGGCATCACCATCGTCGCCGCCGCGATCTATCTCCCGCGCGAGGCGGGCAAGTTCGCGTCCCCAGCGGCGGTGCCGGCGGAGTAGCGTGGGCTCACCGCTCGTACTCCACGTTCCCGCAGACGCCGATTGCTTGGCCCGTGACGTGACGCGACGCGGGTGAGCAGAGGAAGAGCGCCATGTCGGCGATCTCGACCTCTTCGATCATCGTACGCAGCGAGACGAACTGGAGCCCTTGGGCCAGATAGGCCTCCGGCGTGATGCCGAGCGCCTCGGACTTGGCCTTGATGATGCGCCGGCTGCGCGCGTTATTCATGAAGCCCGGCAGGATGGTGTTCACGCGGATGCCGTGTGGCCCGACCTCGCGCGCGAGGGTCTCGGTCAGGCCCATCACCGCGTGCTTGGAGACAGCGTAGGGCAGCCGCAGCGGCAGCCCGGTCTTGCCGCTGGTCGAGGAGATGTTGACGATGGAGCCGCCGCCCGCCGCCTTCATCGCGGGGATCGCAAGGCGCGCGCAATAGAACTGGCCGCTGATGTTGACCGCGATCGTGCGGTCCCAGTCGGCGGGGGTCACGTCCTCGGCCGCTGCCGTCGGGCCGGAGATGCCGGCGTTGTTGACGAGTACGTCCAGGCCGCCGAGCGACGCGAGCGCGGTCTCGAAAAGCCGGCTCACCGCCGCGGGATCGCCGACGTCGGCGAGCACGGTGCCGATCTTCGGCTCGATGCCGCGAAGCTCCGCGAGGGTCGGCTCCGAGACGTCGCAAACGAAGACCCGAGCGCCATGCTCGTGAAATCGCGTCGCGATGCGCCGGCCGATGCCGGCGCCACCGGCCGTCACGATGACGCGCAATCCGTCGACCGAAGTATCCATGGGCATGCCTTACTTCGCGGCTTTCCCGAGCGCCTGGTCGAGATCGGCGATGATGTCGTCGATGGTCTCGAGGCCGATCGAGAGACGGATGACGTCGGGTCCTGCGCCGGCGGCGACCTTCTGCTCGTCGCTGAGTTGGCGGTGCGTGGTCGAGGCAGGGTGGATGATCAGCGAGCGGGTGTCGCCGATATTGGCGAGGTGCGAGAGCAGCTCGACGCCTTCCACCAGCTTGACGCCGGCGTCATAGCCGCCCTTGACGCCGAAGGTGAAGAGCGCGCCCGAGCCATTGGGAAGATATTTCTTCGCGAGCGCATGGTAGGGGCTCGACTTCAAGCCGGAGTAGGAGACCCATGATACCGCCGAGTGCTTCTCCAGGAACTCCGCCACCGCCTGCGCATTCTTGACGTGGCGTTCCATACGCAGCGGTAGCGTCTCGATGCCCATGATCGTGAGAAATGCGTTCATCGGCGAGAGCGTCGTCCCGAGGTCGCGCAGGCCGATGGCGTGTCCGGCGATGGTATAGGCGAGGTCGCCGAAGGTCTCGTGGAATCGGAGCCCGTGATAGGCGGTCTCGGGCTCTGTCAGGCTCTTGAACTTGTCGTTCTGGCTCCAATCGAACTTGCCGGAGTCCACGACGATGCCGCCCATGGCATTGCCGTGGCCCGAGAGATACTTGGTGGTCGAGTGGATCACGATGTCCGCGCCCCACTCGATGGGCCGGCAGAGATAGGGTGAGGCCAGCGTGTTGTCGACCATGAGCAACAGGCCGGCGTCGTGAGCGATCTTTGCGATTGGCTCGAGGTCCACCACGACGCCGCCGGGGTTGGCGAGGTTCTCGATGAAGATGGCGCGGCATTTCGGCGTGATCGCGCGGCGGAAATTCTCCGGCTCCGACGGATCGACGAAGCGCACGTGCCAATCGAATTTCTTGAAGCTGCGGCCGAATTGCGTGATCGAGCCGCCGTAGAGCTTGCTCGAGGCCAGGAATTCCGCGCCCGGCTCCATGAAGAGGAAGAAGGCCAGCAGCTGCGCCGCGTGGCCGGAGGAGCAGGCGATCGCGCCGCGCCCGCCCTCGAGGCTCGCGACGCGCTCCTCGAGCACGGACACCGTGGGATTGGTGAGGCGCGAGTAGATGTAGCCGTAGGTCTGCAGGTTGAAGAGCGAGGCCGCGTGGTCGACGTCGTCGAACACATAGGCAGTATTTTGGTAGATCGGCGTCACTCTGGCGCCCGTGGTGGGGTCGGGCGCCGCGCCCGCGTGGATCGCAAGGGTCTCGAAGCCGGGACGGTTCGGTCGATCAGCCATGGCGCACCGATGTCGTTGTGGGCGTGGTGCGTCCTTCGACGCGCTCCCTACGATCGCTTGCTCAGGATGGGGGGCTTTCTTCCGGCCATTCTCAATGGCGCCTCATCCTGAGCAAGCGAAGCGCGTCGAAGGACGCGGGATCTCAATCGCAGTTATACGGGGTCGCCGGATCGGCGGCTACGCTCGCTTCTGGCGCTTACTGCTGATGATGCCGGTGTTGACGCCGCTCCAGGCGAGCTCGCCGTGGAGGCGCGAGTACTCGATCTTGGGGCAGCGGTTCATCACGACCTTGAGCCCGGCGGCTTCCGCGCGGGCGGCCGCCGCATCGTTGCGCACGCCGAGCTGCATCCAGACCACCTTGGCGCCGATTGCGATCGCCTCGTCGACGATCGGCCCGGCGGCCTCGGAGTTCCGGAACACGTCGACCATGTCGACCTTGTCCGGGATCTCCGCGAGCGCGCCATAAACCGTCTCGCCCAGGATGGTCTCGCCCTTGGCGCGGGGGTTGACGGGGATCACGCGGTAGCCCTTGTCCTGCAGGTACTTCATCGCGAAATAGCTGGGCCGGTTCCAGTGCGGCGATGCCCCGACCATGGCGATCACATGGACGCTCGCGAGCACGCCCCGGAGGTAGTCGTCGGTGTAGCGGTCGTGGTCCATCGGCGAGAGGCGCCGCTAGATGTCGGTGCGCTCTTCCGCGATCGATTTGCGCTGTTCCATATTGAAGCGCTTATCGTAGATCGGCCGGCAGCCGGTGCTCGGGCCCGGATACTGCACGATCAGGATCTCGCCGCCGGTCTCGGTGATGAACTCGTCCTCGAAATGCGGATCGGGATGGAAGATCATGGCGCCGGGCGTCACGGTCTTGCCGCCGATCACGAAGGTTCCGGAGAGCACGTACCAGACCTGCGCGAAATCGTGATTGTGGAGCGGGTGATGCGCGCCGGGCTCGAGCCGGAGGATGCCGGCGTTGGGCTCGGTCGGCCGCTCGGGACGCGGATGGAACAGCATCTTGCCGGTCTCGCCGGGCCAGCGGATGGTCTCCCAGTCCAGGTCGTCGCGATGGCGGATCTCGCAGGGCTGATGGCGCTGCTTGGTTTCGACGGCGGTCATGATCGTGTCCTTCGATGAAATGGGCGCGTCAGCGGTCTTCCCACTGCGGCGGGCGTTTCTGCAGAAAGGCGTCGATGCCTTCCTCGGCGTCGCGCGCGAGCATGTTGCGGGTCATCACCTCGCTTGCATAGGCGTAAGCCTCCGCGAGCGGCAGCTCGGCTTGGCGATAGAAGGCTTCCTTGCCGGTCTTGACGGTGAGCGCGGACTTGCCGGCGATCTGCCGGGCGAGGGCGGTCACCTCCGCGTCAAGCTTCGCCTCGGGCACCACGCGATTGACCAGGCCGAGCTCACCGGCGCGCTCGGCCGAGATCAGATCGCCGGTCAGCAGCATCTCCATCGCGGCCTTGCGGCCAACGGCACGGGTAAGCGCCACCATTGGTGTCGAGCAGAAGAGCCCGATGTTGACGCCGGGTGTCGCGAACCGCGCGCTCTCGGCGGCGACGGCGAGATCACAGGTGGCGACCAGCTGGCAGCCGGCGGCCGTCGCGATGCCGTGGACGCGGGCGATCACAGGCTTCGGCAGCGCCACGATGGTCGACATGAGCCGCGAGCAGGCCCGAAACACGCGCTCGTAGAATGGCCGGCTCGGGTCGGCGCGAAGCTCGCGGAGATCATGGCCCGCGCAGAACGCGGGTCCGGTGCCGGCGATCACGACGACTTTGGTGGGGGCGTGCTTCGCGATCGCGTCGAGCTCGGCCTGCAGCGCCGCCATCAGATCGATCGAGAGCGCGTTGCGCTGCGCGGGCCGGTTGAGCGTGAGCCAAGCGACGCCGGCTTCGTCGTGCCGAAGAAGTACACGCGCGGCGGCGCTCCGGTCCGTCTTTCCCGGGCTATCGACGATGCTCATGGGCTCGCTTCCCCGTTGCACAATCTCGGGAACCGCGGGTAGCGTGGCCGTGCCGACGCTTGGTGTCAAATCGAAGGGCTCTCCGATGTCCCGCATCACCCTCGAGGAATTCAAGGCCATCATGAAGGAGAGCCTGCCCTTCGCGCTGATGATGGGCGCGGAGGTGATGGAGATCGCCGAGGGCCGCGCGACGTTCCGGTTGCCCTACCGCGCCGACTGGCTCAGGCCCGGCGGCACCATCAGCGGCCCCATGCTGATGGGGCTGGCGGATCTCGCGATGTACGCGGTGGTGCTCTCGGCGGTGGGCCGGGTCGAGCTCGCGGTCACCACGAACCTCAACATCAATTTCCTGCGCAAGCCGGCCGCGGTCGACGTGATCGCGGAGGCGCGCATGCTGAAACTGGGCAAGCGCCTCGCGGTGGGGGAGGTCGAGCTCTTCAGCGAGGGCGACCCTGACATGGTCGCCCACGTCACCGCGACCTAATCGATCCCGCCGCACTGACGCGGTATTGTGATACCTCTGTCTCTAAACATCTGAAATCACGCCACCTTATTGCGTTGACGCCGCGCGTATTATGGGCATACTGCGCGGCCTTGACCGTCGAGATATGGCGCACATGAAGACCTATAATTTGAAGCCGTCTGACATCGAGAAGAAATGGCTGCTGATCGACGCCAGCGGGCTGGTGCTGGGTCGGCTGGCCGCGATCGTGGCCGACCGGCTGCGCGGCAAGCACAAGCCGACCTATACGCCGCACATGGACTGCGGCGACCACGTGGTGGTGATCAACGCCGAGAAGGTGCAGCTCACCGGCAACAAGGCGAGGGACAGCGTGTTCCGCTGGTACACCGGCTTTCCCGGCGGCCTCAAGGAGCGTAGCCAGGGCACGATCCTCGGCGGCAAGCATCCCGAGCGCGTGATCATCAAGGCGGTCGAGCGCATGGTGCCGCGTGGCCCCATGGGCCGGCAAGTCATGGGGCACCTCAAGGTCTATGCCGGCGCGAGCCATCCCCATGAGGCGCAGCAGCCGCAGGCGCTCGACGTCGGCGCCATGAACCGCAAGAACAAGAGGGCCTAGGCGCGATGTCCGATCTCCAATCACTCGGCACTCTTCGGAACGCCCTCTCGGAGGCGAAGCAGGGCGAGCCGCAGCCCGCGGCCGAGCTGGCGAAGCCCAAGCTCGACGCCAAGGGCCGCGCCTACGCCACCGGCAAGCGCAAGAACGCCATCGCGCGCGTTTGGATCAAGCCCGGCACCGGCAAGATCACCGTCAACGGCCGGGACAGCCCGATCTACTTTGCGCGGCCGGTGCTGCGCATGATGATCAACCAGCCCTTCGGCGTGGTGAACCGCGCGGGCCAATACGACGTCGTCTGCTCGGTCACGGGCGGCGGCCTCTCGGGCCAGGCGGGCGCGCTTCGGCACGGCATCAGCAAGGCGCTGACCTACTACGAGCCGGCCTTGCGGCCGCTGCTGAAGCAGGGCGGGTATCTCACCCGCGACAGCCGCGTGGTCGAGCGCAAGAAGTACGGCCGCGCCAAGGCGCGACGTAGCTTCCAGTTCTCGAAGCGCTGACGCGCGACATTTTTCGCTCGCGGGGGCGCTTCGATCGAGGTCGAAGCGCCCCTTTTCTTTGACGGACACCCCAGAGGGTTCGAGATGGCTCCAAAGGTATTCATCGACGGCGAAGCCGGTACGACCGGCCTGCAGATCCACCGGCGGCTTCAGGGGCGGCGGGACATCGAGCTCGTCTCGATCGATCCCGCCAAGCGCAGGGATGCCGCGGCGCGCCGCGACATGCTGAACGGCGCCGACCTCGTAATCCTCTGCCTGCCCGACGATGCCGCGCGCGAGGCCGTGCGGCTCATCGAGCGCAACGCGGTGCGGGTGATCGACGCATCGACGGCGCACCGCACCGCGCCCGGCTGGGTCTACGGATTTCCGGAGATGGCGCGGGCGCAGCGCGACGCCATCGCGAAGTCGCGGCGCGTCTCCAACCCCGGCTGCTATCCCACCGGGTTTATCGCGCTGGTCCGGCCGCTGATCGAATCGGAGCTGCTGCCGAAGAGCTGGCCGGTGACGGTCAACGCGGTCTCCGGCTATTCCGGCGGCGGCAAGAGCATGATCGCGGAATTCGAGAACCAGAGCTCGCCGGGCTACACGAAGGTGCCCTATCGCATCTACGCGCTCACGATGGCGCACAAGCACGTGCCGGAGATGCAGGTCCATACCGGCCTCGCGCACCGGCCGTTGTTCGCGCCCGCCGTCGGCCGCTATGCGCAGGGCATGATCGTGGAGGTTCCGCTGCAGCTGAAGGCGCTACCGACGTCGCCGACGCTCAAGGACATCCATGGAACTCTCGTGCGCGCCTATTCGGGAACGACGTTCGTCGAGGTCGCGTCGTTGGACGAGGCCGCGTCGGTCAAGACGCTGGATCCCGAGCGCCTCAACGGGACGAACCGCATGACGCTCTTCGTCTTCGGATCGGAGGAGGCGGGGCAGGCGCGGTTGGTGGCGCTCCTGGACAATCTCGGCAAGGGCGCCTCGGGCGCGGCGGTGCAGAACCTCAATCTGATGCTGGGCTTGCCCGAGGCCAGCGGCTTGGAAGAGGCGCTGGCGTCGTGACCGGCGGGCTGCGGCTGCCGTTCCGCAACCACGTTCCCACGATCGCTCCCGACGCGTTCGTCGCCGCCAATGCCACGCTGATCGGCCAGGTCGAGATCGGCGCGCGCGCCAACATCTGGTTCGGCTGCGTGCTCCGCGGCGATCTCGCCGCGATCCACGTGGGCGCGCTCACCAACGTACAGGACGGCACGGTGGTGCACGTCTCGAGCGTGGCGAATGGCGCCACCTGGATCGGCGAGCGCGTCACCATCGGCCACATGGCGCTGGTCCACGCCTGCCGGCTCGAGGATCGCTGCTTCGTGGGCATGAAGGCCTGCGTGATGGACGGCGCGGTCGTGGAGACCGGCGCCTGGATCGCGGCCGGCGCCGTGGTGACGCCTGGCAAGCGCGTCAAATCCGGCGAGCTCTGGGCCGGCACGCCCGCGCGCCTCCTGCGCGCCGTCACCGCCGAGGAGGCGCACTACATCGAAACGCTCCCCGAGCGCTACGCGGAGCTGTCGGAGCAGTATCGCTGATCCGCGATTTCAGGCGCCCTCGCTCGGGATTTCTCCTCTTGGGGTGATTCCGCACGGGAGCTGTTCCGAGCCGAAATTGCCGATGCTAGGGTGACGGGATAGGCCGAGCAGAGGGGATCGGATGCAAACCGCCGACCGTCGTCCCATCGCCGCCCGCGGTCATCCTCTCGCCCGGGCGATCGCGGCGTGGCTCGTGCGCCGGCAAATCTCGGCGAATTCCATTTCGATCTTCGGCCTCCTCTGCGGCCTCGCTGCCGGCTTGGCTTTCGCAGCGACGCATTGGGTGGGGGCCGCGAGCGCGGCTTTGTGGCTATCGGGTGCCGTACTCATCCAGCTCAGGCTCGCCGCCAACATGTTCGACGGCATGGTGGCCCTGGAGAGAGGCATCGCGTCTCCCGTGGGCGAGCTCTACAACGAGATTCCCGACCGTATCTCCGACAGTGCCGTTCTGATCGGCGCCGGAGTTGCCGGCGGCAACTGGGGCCTGGGCGTGGCGGCGGCTCTCGCCGCCGTCGCGACCGCTTATGTCCGCGCGGCCGGCAAAGCCGCCGGCGCGCCCAGCGATTTCTCCGGGCCGATGGCGAAGCCGCAGCGCATGTTCCTGATGACGCTGATGGCGCTATGGTTCTCGCTTGCGCCAGTGAGCTGGCAGCCGGCCCTGGCAGGCCTCACGCTTCCGAGCCTGGCGCTCATCGTCGTGATCGTCGGCTGCATCGTCACGATCCCGCGGAGGCTGCGGCGCATCGCCGGTATGTTGCGCCGAGGCGACGGCGCATGACCGGCCTTCGCGAGCGGTGGGATGTCGCCTTCGCACATCCGCTCACCGGCTGGATCGTGGTGTTCGTCGCCATCGCGCTCGTCGCCGGCGCCTTGATCATTGGCGTCCTGCAGCTTGCCGGCCGGCTCGCGCCCGAGACGCGGCGAGAGCTGTGGCTGCGGCTGGGCTCGTGGTCTCTGCTCGTGCCCGCGATGGGCCTGCCGGTTCTCGCGGGGCGGATCTGGGTGATCAGCGCGGTGACGCTGCTCGGGCTCGCTTGCTTTCGCGAATACGGGCGCGCCACCGGGCTGTTCCGCGAGCGGTTCGTGTCGCTCTTCGTCGTGCTGGGTATCCTGGCCGTCAACCTGGCGGCGCTCGATCACTGGTACGCGTTCTTCATGGCGCTGATACCGCTGAGCTGCGGTTTTATCGCCGTCGCTTCGATTCCGTTCGATCATCCGCAGGGCTATGTACAGCGCGTGGTGCTGGGCGTTTTCGCCTTCTTTCTGTTCGGTGCCGCGCTCGCCCATCTCGGCTATATAGCGAACGATGCCAATTATCGGCCGCTCATCCTGCTGCTGTTGCTGGCCGTCGGGTTGAACGACGTCTTCGCCTATGTCGTCGGCAAGACCGTCGGCGGCCCGGTGGTGTATCAGTTTGAATGTGGCTGACCCCTCCGGCCATGTTTGATGGTCAAACTCGAAGGGCGCGAGTCAGATATGTTTGAAGTCGTTAGGGCTCAACGCAGGCAAACGCTAGGCGGTTCTCCAGAATGTTGATTCCAGTCACTTGGGCAGCGCGACCGAATTTGTGACAATGCGCGTCTGCGAGAGCGAAGGCAGGCCCTTCATTGTTCCCAGTTCCGCGCCGCACGATGCCTCCGCGTTCATTCGCCGCCATCAGTTCAGGCGCGCAGCCCTGGAGAGTGATTGCGGCGATGACGGCAAGCGGCCAGAATTTTGTTCTGCGCATGGGTGCCCTTCTGGCTCCCAGAATGTCTTGGGATTGATTGGTGGGCAATGGGCCTCAGTGGACATAGCTGGTATCACTCGGGACTAGTTGGGATTGAATGGGACAGTTTGTCCCTACATATGATACCGTGTGCGTCCGTTAACGGTTCCTTAACTAGGCTCATCTAAGATATTGATTTGTATATATAAGTTACTGAAGTTACTGCCGAGTTAGGGAGAACCAATGCGTCGAGGTCCAAACGGCGAGCGCCGGTCTGGGGACGTTGCCCAGGTCGCGCGGCGCGTTTTCCAAATTGCAATTGGCGAGGAGAAGGAGGAAATGCCCTCCGGTCGTCGCAGAAGCGGCTTGGCCGGAGCGCAGGCGAGGAAAGCATCGCTTACGCGCGAAGAGCGACGTGCGGTAGCAAAGAAGGCTGCGGCGGCTCGCTGGGCACACGGAGACTAAGATGGCTGTGAAGAAGATTGAATCGACATTGCAGGGGAAAAAGCGCCTCAAGACTCTTGAGGATGCCTTGCTTGGGCTTGATGTAACCATCGGAACAAGTTCTGACGGTCAATACACCGTGTTCACCACGAGGGAACCGCTTTTTTGTTTTGTTAGGCCGACGGAGAAAGAAGTGGAGGACCTAATTCGGGAAACACTCACGTCATATATCCAGAATTTTTACTATCCGGATAT